>CAZRND010000058.1:0-18878 GCA_964601345.1 uncultured Acidobacteriota bacterium
AACAACATGGCGGTGCGCGGCCATACGTTCGTCTGGCACAATCAGAATCCCTCGTGGCTCACCGGCGGCAACTACACGCCGGCGCAGTTGTCGTCCATCCTGAAGGACCACATCACGACCGTCGCGAGCCACTATGCCGGACAGGTCTACGCGTGGGACGTGGTGAACGAGGCGTTCAACGACGACGGATCGCTGCGAAGCACCATGTGGTCGAGCGCTCCCGGCATCGGCCTCGCCGGCACTGCTTACATCGAACAAGCGTTCCGCTGGGCGCACGATGCCGATCCGAAAGCACTGCTCTTCTATAACGACTATAGCGCCGAGCTGACCAACGCCAAGTCCGACGCGATTTACAAAATGGCGCAGGACTTCAAGTCGCGCGGCGTGCCGATCCACGGCATCGGCTGGCAGATGCACCTCACCACCAGCACCGGATCTTTCTCGAGCATGGAATCGAATCTCAAGCGCATCACCGATCTCGGCCTACAGGTGCAGATCACGGAGCTCGACGTACGACTCCCGGTCGATGCCTCCGGAAACGCTACTGCCGCGATGCTTTCGACGCAGGCGCAGATTTACCGCGACGTTTTCGCGCTCTGCATGAAGTACGCGCTCTGCACCGCGATCCAGACTTGGGGGATCACCGACAAATATTCCTGGGTGCCGGGAACCTTCGCGGGAATGGGCGCGGCGCTGATGTTCGACACGCAGTATCAGCCCAAGTCCGCGTACGACTCGGTCGTCGCGGCGCTGAAGACGTCGCCGCCGGTCATCAACTCGGCCGGACTGGTCGATGCGGCGAGTTACGCGGGCGGGGCAGTTTCGCCGGGCGAGATTGTGACTCTGTTCGGCGCGACGTTTGGCCCGGATTCCCTCGTGGCCGCCGCCGTGGACGGCGGAAAACTCCCCACACAGCTCTCCGGAACGCGTCTTCTGTTCGATGGCGTTCCCGCGCCGGTGCTTTATTCGCGCGTGGGACAGACCGCCGCGCTCGCCCCGTTCGCGATCGCCGGCAAGCAGACCACGCAAGTGCAGTATGAGTATCAAGGCATGCTTTCGAACGCCGTTTCCGTCAACGTAGCGGCGACGCGTCCGGGACTCTTTTCGCTCGACAGCACCGGACAGGGCGACGGCGCGATTCTCGACTTGTCTTATCGGCTGGTGTCTCAGACAAATCCCGCGCGCAAAGGCGACGTCATTATTCTCTTCGGCACGGGCGGCGGTGTGACGAATCCGCCGGGCATCGATGGACAGATCGTCTCCACTCCGCTTCCTTATCTTTCAGCGCAAATCAGCGTGAAGATCGGCGGCGTCGACTGCGCGGTCCAGTACGCGGGCGGCGCACCGGGCCTGGTGGCCGGCGCGGTGCAGGTGAATACGCTGGTCGCGGGCGGCGTCCCCTCTGGGAAGCAGCCCGTGGTCCTGACAGCGGGCGGCGCCGAAAGTCAATCGGGCGTGACGGTCTGGGTGCAGTAGAATGGGCAGCATGAGGCTCCTGGTTTCCATCCTGGCGCTCTGTGTGGCCATGCCGGCCGCGGCGCAATTCCGTTTTCGCGAGCTGAACGACAAGTCGCTGGAGCTGGCCGAGGGCGGCGCGCCCGTTTTCGTCTTCAACAACGGCGTGATGCTGAAGGAAGGCGTGCCCGCCGATCGAGCCAGATGCTGCTATCTGCATCCTGTGTATGCGCCGAACGGGGCGGTGGTCACCGACGATTTTCCCGCCGACCATTTTCATCATCGCGGCATTCATTGGACCTGGCCCGTCGTCGTCGTGGACGGCCAGAAGACCAGCTTGTGGGACTTGCGCGGAATCCTGCCGAGATTTGAGAAATGGACGAAGCGCGAAGCCGGCAAAGACAGCGCCGTGCTCGCTTTCGAGGACGGCTGGTATATGGGCGACCGCAAAGTCGTCGCCGAGGAAATCGAAATCGTCGCGCATCCCGCGCGGAACGGACGCCGCGACCTCGATTTCACGCTGCGCTTCCGCGCTATGGGCTCGGACGTCTCCATCGCCGGCACGCCCGATCAAGGCAAAGGATACGGCGGATTCAATGTTCGCTTCGCGGCTCGCACCAACACCCGCATCCGCACCCCGGATCAGGCCGACGCGCCTGACAGCGATCTGAAGCCGCAGCCCTGGGCTGAGGTGACCGGCGACTTCGCCGGGAAGCCCGCCGGAGTGCGCGTGACGATGGACCCCGCGAATCCCCCGGCGCCCGGATGGTGCTTGCGTCACTATGGATTCCTGGGCGTCGAGTTCCCGGGCCTGCAGCCGTATAGCATCACGAAGAACGCGCCGCTGGTGCTGAAGTATCGCGTGACGCTCTCGGGCGGCGCGCAGCAGGCGGCGCATCAAACATCGAAGGGCGACGTCCTGGTCTACACGCGCAACGGTAAGGGATACGTGCACGAGAACATCGCCGACAGCGTCGCCGCGATCAAGAAGATGGGCGCGGAGAACGGATTCGGCGTGGACGTGACCGATGACACGAACTTCCTCACCGACGCGCACCTCAAGCTCTACAAAGCCATCGTCTTCGCGAATACCAACAACGAGGCTTTCACCACCGAAAACCAGCGCGGTGCGTTTCAGCGCTTCATCGAAGCAGGCGGCGGATTCGTGGGCATTCACTCGGCGTCGGGATCGGAGCGTGCCTGGCCGTTCTACTGGTCGTTGATCGGCGGGTCGTTCTTGTATCACCCTAAGCTCCAGCCGTTCACCGTGCGCGTCACGGACCGCGATCATTCTGCCACTCGTCACTTGCCGGCCACTTTCGAATGGGAAGACGAGTGCTATCACCTGCAGTACATGAATCCGAACCTGCATCCGCTGCTCGTCACGGACTCGACGAAACTAACCGATCCTGACCGCGACAACGGCAAGTATCCTTTCGAGCTCGTCGGGAAATCGCTGCCGCTCTCCTGGACATTGACGCAGAACGGCGGCCGGCATTTCTACACTTCGCTCGGACACAAGAAAGAGCACTACAGCAATCCGATTCTCTATCAGCACATTCTAGGAGGTATCTTATGGGCAATGGGACAGTGAAGACCCGCCGCCAATTTCTGAAGACCAGCGCGATCGCCGGGTTTCCGATGATCGTTCCGTCGAGCGTCTTCGGCGCATCCGCGCCGAGCAACCTGGTGCAGGTCGGGCAGATCGGCTGCGGCCGCATCGCCCGGTCGTCGGAGATGACCGCGTTGCTGAAGAACCGGACCGTCGCGCGCTACGTCGCGGCGTGCGACCTCGACACGGTGCGCTCCACCGATTTCAAGCAGGCGCTCGAAAAGGCCTATGCGACCGGCGATACCGTCAAGACGTACACCGACTATCGCGAGATGCTGCAAGACAAGAGCATCGACGCGGTCTGCATCAGCACGCCCGACCACTGGCACGCGCAGCCGGCCATCGAGTCGGCGCTCGCCGGCAAGGACATTTACCTGCAGAAGCCGGCGTCGCTGACGGTGAAGGAAGGGCGGCAGATGTCCGACGTCCTGAAGATGTCCAAGCGCATCTTCCAGCAAGGAAGCCAGCAACGCTCGGAGAAGCAATTCCGCTACGCCTGCGAACTGGTCCGCAACGGACGCATCGGCAAGCTGCAGGAAGTATTCATCGGCCTGCCGATCGATCCTTCCGGCGACGAAGAGCCGAAGATGGCGGTGCCGTCGAATTTGAATTACGACATGTGGCTCGGGTCGACGCCCGAGGTCTTCTACACCGAGAAGCGCGTGCATCCGCAGTCGCCCAACATGCGCGTCCGCTACGACCGGCCCGGATGGCTGCGCTGCGAGCAATTCGGCGCGGGCATGATCACCGGCTGGGGTGCGCATCATTTCGACATCGCGCATTGGGCGATGGATGTCGAGAACTCGGGCCCCGTCGAAGTCGAAGCCAACGCCACGTTCCCCAAGCACGGCTTGTGGGACGTGCACGGTCAATATCACGTGAAGGCGACCTACGCGAACGGCGTCGTGGTCTACGTCAGCGACAAATATCCGAACGGTCTGAAATTCCTGGGCGAGAAGGGCTGGATCTGGGTGACGCGCGGCTACTACAACCCCGGCGAAGTGCGCCCCGGCGACGACAAGATCAAGGTCCTCAGCGCGAGCGATCCGCGGATTCTTACCGCGGGGCTCGAGCCCACCGAAATCCATCTGCACGAGAGTCCGAACAACGATCACCATCTCGACTGGCTTACCTCCATCCGCACACGCAAAGAACCGGCCACGAATGCCGAGGTCGGGCATCGCTCTTGCACGGCCTGCCTGCTCTCGCAGATCGCCATGAAGACGGACCATCCGTTGAAGTGGGATCCGGTGAAAGAGCGCTTCACCAACGACGAGGCGGCCAACAAGCAGCTCGCGCGTCCGCAGCGCGCGCCTTACGGCACCGATGGCATCGTGTCTAAACTGAAGCTCGGGTAGAGCCTAGAACGTCACTCTTGCCTGCACCTGCAGCCAGCGGTTCACGGCTGAGGTCTGCGAAGTGATCTTGCCGAAGTTCGTGGAGGTCGGGTCCGTGCTCGGCCCCGACATCTGCGAGCGGTTTTGGATGTTCAGCACGTCCAGGCGCATCTGGAAGTGGACGCGCTCGCTGATCGGGATGTTCTTGGCCATGTTCCCATTCCACAGATTGGTCATGTCCGCGCGCAGGTCCGGCACGCGCGTCGGGAAGGTGCGGCGATTGTACGCGCTCGGCGTCTTAGCCGAGTTGCGTTCGAAATCGGCGGTGTTGAACCACGTATCCCAAGTGCGGTTGACGTTCAGGATGTTGCCGGTATCGGAGCCGTAGTAGAAGACGTTCCCCCAGTCCAGCAGCGGGCCGGGCTGCCATTCGTAGGTGACCGAAGTCTGCCATCCACCGACGATCAAGTCCAGCGCGCGTCCGGCGCTGTGCAGGAATCGCTTGCCCTTGCCAAACGGCCATTCGAAGACCGCGGTGCCCGTGAGGCGATGCGGCCGTCCGTTGTTCGAGGTTCGCGACGAGGGCGCCGCATCCCACTCGTAGTAGAAGAAGTTCCGCTCGTTGACGCTCAGCGCCGTGTAGCCGATTCCCAGGTTAAAGCCTTGCGAGAAGCGCTTCTGCAGGTTGAGCTCGAAGCTGTGCGTGTTCGCCTCGCCGACGGTCTGCGTGTTGTCGGTGAGATTGTTGTTCATCTGCGGGAAAGCGCGCAGCAGCACCTGCTTCTGGATCGTGGCGTTGGTGTAGAACGAGCTCTGGCTCATGATGTTGTACAGCAGAGGATTGGACGTTTGCAGCGACGCAAAGTTCGCCAGCCGGAACGGATTGGTGACGTTGGAATTCAAGTTGGTTACGTCGAAGCGCGTCGTTCCGCTCCCCCAGAACTGCTCGGGAAGGACGGCCAGTTTGTGACCAATGGGAAGGTGGTCCGACCACGAGCCGGAGTAGGCCACGTCAATCACCCAGTTCGGACCGAACTGGCGCTGCACGCTGAAGCGCCAGCGCTGCTGGCGGGCGTGATCCTGATTGTAATCGGTGAAACCGTATCCGCCGCCCACGCGGTTCATCGCTCCCAGCAGGTTCTGCGTCGGCGCGGTGAAGCGCGTTCCGTCGGCGCGGACCGGGAACGGATCGAGGAGAGGACTCTTCAGGTTCTTCGGATTATTCACGCCGAAGTCGGGATTCCAGACGTAGCCCGCATTGTCCTGCGCCAGGGGCGTGCCGGTATTCTGCGTGAAGCCGGTCTGGTCCGGACCGAAGTTGAGCACGTTGATCGTGTCGTAGTAGATTCCGTATCCCGCGCGGATCACCATCTTCGGATTCCACTGGTACGCGACGCCGACGCGCGGCAGCCACATGACTTGACCCTTGACGAGTTCGCGCGGCGCGCCATTGACGCCCGCGTAGGTGTTGCCGCCCAGCACCTTGAAGTTGGAGCTGGAAAGCTCGGGCACGGGACTCGCGGCATAGGCCGCCTGCGCCGCGGCTGTGATCGGCAGCGAGAGCGTCGGATCGAACGAAGCGATCATGCGGTCGAAGCGCTCGGTCGGACCGGGCTCGTATTCCATGCGCAGCCCGAGGTTCAGGGTCAGCCTGGAATTCACGCGCCACTGGTCCTGCGCGAAGCCGCTGAAGTAGCGGCTGAGCATCGCGGAGGTGTCCAGGGTTTGCACGCCGATGCTGTTCGGGATGCCCAGGATGAATGCCGCCCAGCCCAGCCCCAAATCAGTGGAAGGAGCGTTTCCATCGTCGTCTTTGCGGACGTAGGTCCGGCTGAAGGTGAAGTTGCCGCTGGTGTTGCCGGACTTTTCGGCGGTCCGGAAACTGTAGCGATTATCGAACGCCGCGCGGAGCGTGTGGCGGTTGACCACGTGGGTCACTTCCACCTTGAAAGTGCCGAGGCGCGAGCGAACCCAGCCGGAAATTCCGCTGGGGCCCATGGCCGAATATCCGCTGGTGATGTTGTTGGCCGCCTGGCCCTGCGGATTCAGGTTCATGAACGGCAGAATGTGTTCGGCTCCCGCTTTGTCGTCCAGGTATTTCGGCAGGCCGATGTCCGAAGGCTTGAAGCTCAGGGCGTAGGGCTGCACGTTTCCTTCGCGGAACTGGTTGATGCCGATGTTAAAGTCCCAGACCGTGGCCGAGCTCTGGGTATAGACCAGATCCAGGTTCCCGCCGATGTTGTTGCGAACTAGGCCGCCGATGTTCAGACCGCGCGCCGTCTCATAGGTCCAGTCGCCGCGGTCCTCCGGATTGAAATTGTTGTACGACCAGCGTCCGAAGATGCGGAACTTTTCGTTGAACTGATGATCCACCCGGCTGGAATAGGCCTTGTAGTCCCAATTGTAGGGAGTCTTCGACGCCAGATAGTTATTCACCGGCTGCTGTCCGGCGGCGAGCGTCGTGTTCGGCAGCGGATAAAGCTTGGTGATGGCGTCGTAGGCCGGATTTGCGAATCGCGCCTTCGGAATCACGTTGTTCGGGAACGGTGTGCGAATGTAGTGCGTGGGACGATTCGGATCGGGAACCACGGTGATGGGATCGTAGATGATGTACTGCGCCGGGTTCGGCAAGCTCAACATGTCGCTGAAATCGCCGTTGCGCGCGGCTGCCGTCGGCACGGTACGGTTGAAGGTGCTGGGGTCTTCGTTCTTGATGTCCTTGAACGCGTTGTAGGTGAAGAACCAGAAAGTCTTGTTCTTGCCGTTATAGAGCTTAGGAATCACGACCGGTCCGCCCCCCGATGCTCCCCAATTGTTGGAACGTCCCGTGGGCTGCTTGTCGGTGTTGCGAATCTGGTTGGCCAGCGTGGTGTTGCCTGCTGCCTCGGCCGCGGCGATGCTGCGGAAGTAATTCTGCTTGGTAAAGAAAGGCGTCCCTTGCCAGCGCTGCTGCCAGTGCTGCCAAGTCAGCGTGCCGTGGAGGGCGTTGGTGCCCGAGCGCGAGATCATCGTGACGGCGGCGCCCGAACTTTGTCCGACTCCGGCGTCGAAGTTGTTCGTCTCCACTTTGAATTCCGCCACGGCGTCAGTATAGGGAAGGTAAGCGAGGCGGCGTGTCGGTCCCTGGTTCGGCGAGCCGTCGAGCGTCCAGGAGTTGCCGCCGACGTTGCCGTCCACGCTGTAATCGGATCCGCCGAGGTTCGAGTGCAGGGCGAGATAGTTCACCACTCCGCCGGTCTGCATGCCGGGAGCGAGCCGGACCAGCGTGATGGCGCTGTTGCCCATGACCGGAAGTTCCATCAGCGACTTGTTGTCAATGACGCGGCCCGAGGTGACCGTCGAAGTCTCGAGCAACGGCACCTCTCCCGTGACAGAAACGGTTTCGGCCACGCCGCCGACTTCGAGGCTCAGGTCCACGACGCGGCTCGTCGAGACGGGCAGGTCAACGTTGCCGCGGACCAGTTTTTTGAAGCCGGACATTTCCACGGTCAACTGATAGTTGCCCGGACGCAGCAGGGTTGCCTGGTAATATCCGCTCTGGTTCGAGTGGACGGTCAGCTCCTCGCCGGTATCCACGTTGCGAACCACGACGGACGCCCCGGCGATCGTCGCGCCCTGTGGATCAAGGACGTGCCCGGAGAGTTGCGAGCGCGTTTCCTGCGCCGGCAAGAGCGCCACAAGGCACACCAGCAAGAAAATGAGTGTGAGACTCAATCGCTTCGACATGATTTTCCCCCGTACCCCAACGATCTCGTTAGTTGTAGTACCAAACTAAAGGGGGGTTTGTCAATCGGAGTCAATTGCAAGTTTAGCCCTTGACTTTTCATTGGGGCGGGCCTATATATAGTTCGATAGCCGAACGAAATCTCGGCCAAAGTCTTGGAGGGTAGGACGAACATGAACAAAACCACTTTTCTTAAGGTTATTTGTGCGCTGACGCTGCTCGCTTGCGGCGCGGCCCAAGCGCAGGTCCTTTACGGGTCGCTCACCGGAAATGTTACCGATCCATCGAGCGCCGCCATTCCCGGCGTGCGCGTCGAGGCGCTCAACCTAGGGACGAATGTGAAGAGTGAAACGACAACCGACGATCGCGGTGTATTTCGTTTCACCAATCTTCAGCCGGGAAGTTACAAGGTCACGGTGACGCAGCAGTCTTTCCGTCCTTACATTCAGACGAACGTGCCTGTGCAGGTGAACGAAATCCGGCGCGTGGACGTCCAACTCGAGATCGCCAAGACGGCAGAGTCCGTGGAAGTAAGCGCACAGGCCGTCGTGCTGCAAACCGACAAGGCCGACATCCATACGGAAGTGTCGGCCCAGGAAGTACAGGAATTGCCGTATAACGGCTCGGAAGGGAAGAATTTCCAGAGCCTGCTCTTATTGATGCCCGGCGCTGTAACCACTCCAGGCAGCGGCGAAGCGAACTCCGAAGCGGGCAACCCGGCGCGGGCCATCACCCTGTACGTCAACGGCGTTTCGTCGCAAGCCAACAACACGAGGCTTGACGGTACGCCGGTCGCGTATCCCTGGCTGCCGGTCAACATCGCCTACGTTCCGCCGGGAGAAGCGATCCAATATGTCAATGTGAGCTCGAATGCATTCGACGCCGAGCAAGGCGCGGCAGGCGGAGCGGCCGTGAATGTAATCATTAAGTCGGGCACCAACCAGCTCCATGGCACGCTGTTCGAGCGGAATACAAACAATCAAATGGCGGCCGTCAATAACTATTTTGTGCACCCCGGGCGTCTGCCGAAGAACATCTTCAACCAATACGGATTCGCCGTCGGCGGACCGATCCTCATCCCCAAAGTCGTTCACGGCAAGGACAAGCTGTTCTTCTTTGTGGACTTCCAGGGCACCAAGCGCCGGCAGTTTGCGTCCACGCCGAATCTGACGCTTCCGACGGCCGCGATGCGCACCGGAGACTTCAGCGCGACCAATACGACCGTCTACGATCCGCTGACCGGAAATACCGACGGATCGGGCCGCACGGCGTTTCCGAACAACATTATTCCGAGCGGCCGAATCGCTTCGGCCTCCGCCAAGATGGCGTCTCTTCTGCCGGCTCTGACCCGTCCCTCCAACTACTATTTCAACTACGACGCCTACGGCGGGACGCAATACAATCGCAACAATTGGGACTATAAAGTCAACTACAGCCCCAACAACAAGTCCATGATCTGGGGCCGCTACAGCGTTTCGCCGATGGACATCGTGGCGCCTCTGCAACTGGGGGCCGCGGGCGGCGACGCCTTTTCGGGCGGCAACGCGGGACATGCGGGAGGACGCGTGCAGGTCTCCGCGGCGGGATTCACCTACACAATCTCTCCGACGCTCCTATTGGACGGAAACGTGGGATACACGCGTCAGAACATCGGCGCCACCGGGGATCCCGAGGACGGCTACTTCGGACTCGATGTCCTCAAGATTCCCGGCACCAACGGCGACAGCGAGAATTACAAAGGCATCCCCGCGTTCCAGATCACCAATATCGCCAACCTGGGCAATCCGGGTACGGGCAGCCCGTTCCAGTTCCGCGATAACCAGTACCTCTCCGCCATCAACTTGAGCAAGGTGAAAGGCGCCCATAGCATCCGTATCGGCTTTGAGTACGACAAATTCGCGTTGAATCACTTCCAGCCCCAGGGCGGAACGTTCGGCACGCCGCGCGGCACCTTCGGTTTTGACGGAACGCTGACATCGCTGTTCGGCGGTACCGCCGTGAACACCAACAGCCCTTCGAATTCCTGGGCGCAGTTCCTGCTCGGCTTCCCGTCACGCGTCGGCAAGGTCACGCAGTTCACTAATCCGAACGCGCTGCGATTCTCCACTTGGTCCTTCTACGCGCGCGATTCCTGGCAGATGACCCGCAACCTGACCGTCAACTACGGGCTGCGCTGGGAGTATTATCCGATCTACTCGCACGATCACTACGGCGCGGTCCGCTTTGATCCGTCCACCTTCAATATCCTCGTGGGAGGTTTTGGCGGCGTTCCGTGGGATACCGGCGCCAGCGCATCGAAGACGAATTTCGGCCCGCGGCTCGGCATGGCCTACCGCTTGGGATCAAAGACCGTGATCCGCAGCGGGTATGGAATCAGCATTGATCCCGACAACATGCGCAACCAGCGCAACCAATATCCCTCGATCGTCAACCAGGATTACGCGCCGCCGAGGACCTACCAGTTCATCAGCTACGTCGGCGTGGCCAATTCCAACGGCGCGGCGCGGGTCAATCTGACGGACGGCATTCCCTTCCCGAACTTCCCGGATATCCGCGTGGGCGTCATCAAGCCGTCCACAACGGCCTCGCCAACAACCTACTTGCCGACCATCGGCACCGCGTCTTTCCCGGCGGATTTCGATCGAGGCTATTACCAGAGTTGGAACTTCTTTATCCAGCGGGAATTCTCTCCCACCTTGGTCGCGGAAGCGGGTTACGCGGGTACGCATGGCGTACACATCCACCAGATCGTCAACATCAACGCGGCTCCGCCCAACGGAGGCGTCGCCGGACGCCAGTTCTATCCGTATCTCCAGACGGATCTGAATCAGTACACGCCCTTCGGCGATATGACCTACAACGGCCTGCAAGCCCGGGTGAAGAAGCGGATCGGCACGTCGCTCCTCGGCGCCAGCTACACGTTCAGCAAATCCATCAACACCGGCAGCGACAACGGCGATGGCGGGCTTTTCCGCAACTTCCCCCTTTCCTACCGCCTGAACAAATCGCTGGCCGGGTTTGACCGGACCCACAACTTCCAGTTCTACTACGTGTACGCAGTGCCCTTCGGAAGGGGGCACAGGATGCTCAACCATGGTTGGGCCTCGTGGATTGTGGGAGGCTGGCAACTGCAGGGCACGTTGAGCCGGGCCAGCGGAGTGCCGTTTAGCGTCGGCACCAGCTCGGGTCTGAACGCCCCCGGCCAGGGAGGAAATCAGGCCACCCAGATCGCTTCCGTCGTCCAGATTCTTGGCGGCCACGATCCGAATCATCCCTACTACGACGGCAGCGCATTCATCAACCCGCCCGTCGGAACGCTGGGAACAACCGGCCGAAATATCCTGCGCGGTCCCGGCCTGTTCACGATGAACCAGAGCATCACGCGATCCTTCCCCATCAAAGAGCGTATGAAGTTTGAGCTCGTGGGCGAGGCTTTCAACCTTACGAATACCGTGGTCTTCGCGAATCCGGGCGGCGCCTGCTGCTGGACGACCAACGCCAGCACCGGCGCTACGAACTACAACGGATTTGCGGTGATCAGCAACACGCAATCCCAGCCGCGTTACTTCCAGGTGGGAGGATATTTGCGGTTCTAGTTCACGCCGCGGATTCTCGGGACGACGTTCCGAAGTCCTTTTGCAGAACGAGAGCCACAGTGCCGCGAAGACGGGCCATCCCGTCTTCGTGGGCGGGAATCACCTGGAGCGGCCCCGCTCCGGGCAAAACCTGGGCTTGCACTTCCGCCTCAATCACCGGACCGAATCGCTGCCACGAGCGCGTCAGCTCGCCGATCACGATGATCCGCTCGGGCGCGAGCCCCGCCACGATCATGCGCATGCCGCGGCCGAGGTGATGGGCCATCTTCTCGATCGCCCTTACCGCGCGCGCGTCGCCTTGATCGGCAAGGTTCAGCAGGTCCTGAAAGCTCATCCCTTCGTGGCCGGCGCTCGATTCCAGGTAGTAGCGCAGCGCCGCGCGGTTCGACGCAAACACTTCCCAGCATCCGCGGCTTCCGCAGGAGCACGGCGGCCCGCTGCGGTCGATGGGCACGTGTCCAAATTCGCCGGCCATGCCGTGGAAGCCGCGCGCCAGTTGCCCGTTAAGGAAAATCCCCGTCCCGATGCCCTCTGACACTGTGACGACAACGAGGTTCTGGCACGGCGCCATGCGATCGAACCACACCGCCGCGAGCACGCAGGCATTCGCGGCGTTCTCCAGCTCGACGTCGAGGCCCGTGGCCTTGGCGATCGGACCGTGCAGGTCTACGTCGCGCCACCCGAGGTTCGGCGCCAGCACCAAACGGTCGGATGCGCGATTGACGCGGCCCGGCAGGCTGATCCCGATGCCCTCGATCTTCTTTCCCCGGCAGCCGCGGATGATCGGTTGGATACGCTCGATCAGCAACTCCACGGCCTTCTTCGGATCAGTGGGAGTGGCGACCACATCTTGCGACGTGAACTTGCCGTTCACGTCGGCGAGCGCCACCGTGGTCTGAATGGGACGGACGTCGACGCCGATGATGACGCGATCTTCGTTCAGGCGCAGGAAGGTCGGCCGGCGGCCGCGCGGCAGGCGGCCCGTGGGTCCGGTGAGCACCCAGTGCTCATCCACCAGTTCCTCGACGATGAGCGAGATGGTGCTGCGCTGCATGCCGGAGACACGCGCCAGGTCGGCGCGGGAAATCGGCTGCCGCGTGCGGATGAGGTTAAGGACGATGCGGCGATTGATGTCGCGAACTACTTCGCTGGACGCCGCCTGGATCATCTTGTTGTCCCAGCAAACTATATCACCGGCGGTTCAGCTCCACGTTGCGAACGGTGGCCGATCGGAAGTCCATGGAGCAGCCGAAGTCGAAGGTGTCGCCCACCGGTCCGCGGTTGGCGGTGATGCTGCCGGTAACCCAGCCGCTGCGGTTGTTGTCGATGCCCGTGGAAATGAACCGGACATTCTCATAGCCGTCTCGAGAAGTCCGCGATACCACCGCATCCTGGCAGGCGCGCAGGACGCGGTTCTGGTCATAGGGTTGGTTGTTCCCGTTCTGGTTGTTTCCCTGCCTCAGGGGCGTGCCATCCGGCTGCATAAGCTCCACTGTGTGCACCTGTCCCGAGGTGTAGTTCACGCCGCAGTTGAAGCGGTAGCCGCTGTTCCGGCGGTACTGGTTGCGTTCGCGCAGCGAGCCCGTCACCCAGTCGTTGCGACCGGCCGTGGAGTCTATGGCCGCCGCGGTGACATCGACGTTGCGCATGCCGTAATCGCGCTCGGCTCGCACGCGGACTTCCGAGCGGCACAGTTCAATCGCCCGCTCGTTGGAGATGTTGCGCGGCCCGTTCCGTCCGAAAATCCTTCCGTTGTCCCTGTCCCTGGAATTCGCGAAAGGGTTCGTGGGGTATCCACCCGATCCGTCCCTCCACTCGATGTCGAAGGTGTAGCCTTCGGCGCCCGATTTCGGATCCTCGATGCGGATCACCGCCACGCCGTTGGTGTTGCGGGGATCCTGCACGAGCCGCTGCGTGCCGCGCCCGTCGACGCCCGTAAACCGGAAGTCGGACATGCGGTAGGGCAGCGGGTCGGAGCATTCCATCCGGGTCCACGTCGCCGGCTGACCGGCGAGCGTGCGCAAGCGTCCGGAGTCGCCGGCGATGTCCACTTCCGCAGTGATGTCCACACGGACTTCGATGGTGCACTTCCCCGAAGTGCCGCGCGATCCGCCGATGGTCGCCTGCCGGATCTGGTCAGGAACCTGTGCCTGGAGAGACAGAGTAAACGCGCAAAGTACCGCCACGATTATGGTTCGGTGCATGGTGGTGCCTCCTTGTCTGCATTATAGACTACGCCGCCCAAGGATCGGTTTCGAGGTAGAATGCAGGAATGGTGAGAGATTTCGACGTGGTTGTTGAAAGGGACGAAGACGGCTTTTACGTGGCTTCCGTTCCTGCGCTGCGTGGTTGCCATACCCAGGCTAAATCCCTCGACGAATTAGTGTCGCGAGTACGAGAAGCTATCCAATTGTCCCTCGAGGTGGAAGGCGAGCCTCCGGAGACGCTCGAATTTGTCGGCGTTCAGAGGATTCACGTCGCCGTATGAGCCGAGTGCCCGCGCTTACGGGCAAGCAGGTCATTGCCGTACTCAGTCGGATGGGCTTCCATGAGGTTCGAATTCGAGGCAGCCACCACTATCTCCGCCACGAGGACGGCCGCGCAACTGTCGTACCGGTCCACGCGGGTGAAACAATCGGACGAGGGCTTCTGTCTAAGATTCTTCGCGCCACAGAGATCAGCAGGGAAGATCTGATCTCGAATCTCTGACGGGCATCAGAGCTGTGAGCGTCCTCGGCCCTAAATACGAAGAGATGTTGCACCAGCGGAGGCGTCCAGACGTCCTAGACCCGCTCGATCTAAGCAATCTATTCAACATCACTTGGCGCGATGCGAAGAGCGCAGTGCGGCACGTGGTGCTGCCCCGCGTGCTGACCGGCGTCGAGGCGCGGATCATTGTTCTACTCGGCAACGAATTTCCGTCCGGCAGCCACAAGGTCGGGCCCGCGTACGCCACTTTGATGGAAGCGGAGCTCGCCGGCCAAATTGACCCGCGGCGCACGACGATCATCGGTCCCTCGACCGGAAACTTCGGCATCGGCGTGGCCTACATCGCGCGGCTCAAGGGCTATCCGGCGGTGGTCATCATGCCTGAGCAGATGAGCGCGGAGCGCTACGAGCGCATCCGGCAGTATGGCGGACGGCTCGACCTGACGCCGGGCTCGGAGAGCGACGTGATCCTGGTGCTCGAGCGCACCCAAGAGTACAAGAAAGATCCGCGCAACTTCGTGCTGGCGCAATTCGAGCTGATGCCGAACTATCGCTTCCACCGCTATGTTACCGGCCGAAGCGCGCTCGAAGCGGCCGCGTCATACGGAAACAGGCGGATCGCGGCATTCGTCTCGGCGCCCGGATCGGCGGGCACGCTCGCCGCCGGCGACGAGATCAAGTCGCGCTTCGACGACTGCGCCGTCTGCGCGGTCGAGCCGAAGGAATGCTCCACGCTCTACGACAACGGCCGCGGCACGCATCGCATCGAAGGAATCGGCGACAAGATGGTGTCGCTGATTCATAACGTTCTGACCACGGATTACGTCTGCCGCGTTCACGACGGCGACTGCTTGCGCGGATTGAAGCGGATGCAAGAGGCGCTGCCCGGCCTGTTCGGCATCTCCGGAGTCTGCAACGTCATCGGCAGCATCGAATTGGCGAAAAAACTGGATCTCGGCCCCGACGACAACGTTGTGACCATCGCGACGGACGGGTTTGACCGCTATCCGTCGGTGATGGCAGGTGTTTCAGTCGCGGGGATCGTTTCAGAAGCGTCCGCCGACATTTTAGATGTCAGAGCGCCCGCGCAAAAAGAACGCCTCTTCCGGCAGAAAGAAGAAACGTGGACGAAGTTCGGATACGCGCCTATCTCGAGCGAATGAAATCGCAATCGTTCTGGGACGACGAGTACAGCCGGATTCCGGAGATCGACGAGGCCTTGCGCTTACAGCGGTGAATCGGGATTCGCGATCGTGCGCCACATGTGCGCCACGGGACTGTTGTCGTTCCCCAAACCTTCCTTGGGCTGCTTGAAATGTCGGCCGATGATATCCACGAACGGCTCGATCGTCACCACCGCCTTGGGATCGAAAGCATAGAGATCGTTCACCGTGACGAGGCGCGGCTCCATGTACCACTTGTGCTTGCGAATCATCTTGTAGGTGGCCTCGATGTGCGGCGGCGGCGTGTAGTCGCTGCCGAACATCTGGCGGTACAGGTCCGGATATTCGTAGCCCGCCGCGGAATCGGCGTAGAAACGCAGCGCCTGGTGATAGCGGATGGCGAAGCTGACTTTTTCCGGAACGTAGGGCTCGACAAGCTGCGCGCCCCACCATCCGTGATCGGGCTTCATCATGGTGAGGACCACGTCGTGCAGCAGGCAGGCCAGGATCACTTCTTCGGTCATACCCGTCTTCAGCGCGCGCGTGGCGCTTTGCAGCACGTGATTCGCGGGCGCGAAGCGCAGCTCGAAGAAATCGAGCAGCGTGGGATTCGCGGGCATCGGGCGCAGCCGCTTCACATTGCCGCGGCTCGAGGCAAAGAGAGTGCCGGCGCCCCGGCGATAGGATCGCGACTCGATCTGTCCTTCAATTTCCGCAGCCGTGGGAAATTTCTTTTCGGCGGCCTGATCGAGTTGTTCCTCCATGTAGTGCTCGAGGGCGTCAGCCTTCGCCTCCGAGTCCATCAGGCTCGCGGCGGCCGCGCCGCCAATACTGGCCAGGAATGCTCTGCGCTCGATTTCCATACCCCCTCCTTGGGGGCAAGTATACACCTACTTCTTGAGCGCGCGTACGCGGAGTCGGTCGCGAGGGTCGGTAGGGCGGGTGAGGACGTAGCCGTCGAGGAATTGCTCGATGTCGCCGCGTACAGCATTCCAGGTCTCCGCTGTATTGGGATACCGGAGCCGGTCGTTCAGGACGACTTCCATCTCGTCAGGATTGAATCGCAGCTTGCCGCGAAACTCCGGCTCCTGTTCCAGACGCTGGCACGCCCAGAGCGCCGCATCCCGGCAGTGTTTCAGTTTTTCGGCGGGAGTTCCCGGGAGGGGCGCCTTGCGATTGTAGAGAAGTCCGAGTTGGTTGCGGGAATTGTCGAGGCTGTAGTTCGCTTCGTGCGTGATGAGAAGAACGCCCGGCCCCGCAGGCACGTGCGAATAGTCTGCCACGTCGATCGCCAGTTCGGGGCAGGCGCGGTCCTGAATCCAGCGGTGAAATACCGGGATGGCCGCGGCGATGTCCACGTCGCCGCTGCCGAAGATCTTGACGTTAATGTGGTCCATCAGGAGCGCGCCAGCCTTCCGCAGCAGCTATGGCAGGCTTCGAGGAAGAGCTGCGTCTCTTCCACCAGCCTGCCGGCCGATTCGAGCGTGCGCGGCGCGCCGCTCTTTTCATGAGCCTTGAAGAAATACTGCGCGAACTTTCCTCCGGCGTAGGGATCGAAGAAGAGCTGCGTGTTGTAGAAGTGCGTCTTGAATGCCGCGACGGTGTCGTCGGCGGGCAGCTTGCGGCAGGCGAGCAGCGCCGCGGCCCCGTGCAGCATGGCGGCGTAGGCGATGCGGGACGCTTCCGCGGCGTCGCCGTGCTCGAGAGCCAGTTGCGCTTCAAACGCCTCGCGTTCGCAGGCCGCCAGTTGGAACTCGAGCGGAGTCACAACCTCACCCGCGCATTCGCCCTTGCCGAGGTCGCCGGTGGAGTATTCGCGCGGATCGCCCCAGTCGCTGAAGAGCGACGGATCGTCGGAACGAGCGGGAATCTCGATGAGGTCCTCGATCATCCGCTTGCACGCCGCCTTTCCGATGCGGCGGATGAACGCCTGGAAGGACTCGCCGTTCACGCGCTCGGCGACGTAGCGGCCCGTGATGCGGCTCACGGTCTCGGGGATGCGCTTCGAGGGGACGGCGCCAATCGCCAGGCCGTACGAGCCGGCGTTTTCGCTCCATTGGCCGCCGAGCACTACTTGAAAGTGCGGCGCCTGGTATCCGGCCTTGCTCCGGCTGACGCCGTAGAATCCGAGATCAGCGATGTGGTGCTGTCCGCAGGAATTGAAGCAGCCGCTGACCTTGATGCGCAAGTTGCGAATGCTGGCGTCCATCGCCACGGCGTCCTCGGCGAGACGCTTGCGTAACTCGCCTGCCAGCCCTCGCGATGACGAGATGCCGAGCTTGCAGGTGTCCGTGCCGGGGCACGCCGTGATGTCGGTGATCGTGCCGGCGCCGGGCGCGTGGAGTCCGGCGCGCTTCAACTCTTCGTAAAGCGTCGCGAGGTCCGCTTCGTTCACCCAGCGCAGGACGATGTTTTGCTCAACCGTCGTGCGAATGGAATCGCCGGCATATCGACGGGCGATGTCGGCGACGGCGCGCAGTTGATCGGCCGTGAGGTCGCCGAGCGGCAGCGAGATGGTGACGGCTACGAAGCCCGCCTGGCGCTGCTGGTAAACGTTGGTCTCGCGCCAGGCCGAGAAGTCCGGCGCGCCGGGCGCGATCTGCACGAGGCTCGGCGTGTGCGCGGGCTGATCGGCCGTGACAGGAAGATGCGCCGTCCAGCGCGGATCGGCGGGCAGGGAGGCGCGCTCCTCGAGAACCAGGCGCTTGAATTCCTCAATGCCCAGCCGGGCGATGAGGAACTTCATCCGCGCGGTGTTGCGATTCTTCTTTTCGCCCAAACGCGCGAAGACCCGGGCGATCGATTGCGCGACGGGTAGCAATTCCTCGACGGGCAGGAACTCGTCGAACAGCTTGGCTTGGTAGGGAACGGTGCCGAGGCCGCCTCCGGTGAGCACTTCGAATCCGCGGCGGCCGCCGCGAATTCTGGCGATGAGCCCGATGTCGTGAATGTGCGCCAGCGCGCACGGATTCATGTCGCATCCGGAAAACGAAATCTTGAACTTGCGCCCGAAATCCTGGCAATCGGGGTGGCCGAGCAGGAAGTAGGCCAGCGCCTTCGCGTAGGGAGTGACGTCGAAAGCCTGGTCGCGGCAGACGCCGCTCAGCGGGCAGGCGGTGACGTTGCGAACGGTGTTGCCGCAGGCTTCTCGCGTCGTGACGCCCACGGCGGCGAGGCGCCGCATCAACGTCGGCGTGTCCTCGATGTGTACGAAGTGCAGTTGGAAATCCTGGCGAGTCGTGACGTGGGCGATCCCGTCGGAATATTCCTCGGCAAGTTCGG
>CAZRND010000059.1:0-18515 GCA_964601345.1 uncultured Acidobacteriota bacterium
ATGGCTCTGAATCACTTTTATGCCACATATGCCCCGCGACCTGCGGACCTTCCGAGCCATGCTGAAGGCGGCCCGACCGGATCACGCGTTCGGCCTTCCGCGCCTCCGAGATCGTCACCAATCTGCTGAATTTCTCGCGCACCGGAACCGCCGAGTTCACCGACCTCGATCTGTGGCAGGTGATCGGCGACACGCTGGCGCTGGTGGAGCATCAGTTCAAGGGCAGCCGCGTGCAAGTGGAGCGCGAATGGACCGGCGCGTCGCCGAGAGTCCACGGAAACTCCGGCAAGCTCCAGCAGGTTTTTCTGAACCTGCTGCTGAACGCCCGCGAGGCCATGCCTGACGGCGGCATCCTGCGCATCGCCGGGCGAGGTTCGGATTTCTGGGTGCGCGTCGAAGTCAGCGACAGCGGGCACGGTATTGCGCCCGAGCATGTGCAGCGCATCTACGATCCTTTCTTTACCACCAAACCTGCTAAGGCTGGCAACGGCGACTCCCTGCGAGGAGGCACCGGACTGGGGCTTTCGGTGACCTACGGAATCGTGCAGGAACATGCCGGACGCATTAGCGTCGAGAGCAAACCGTCGCGTGGCACCACGTTTGTGCTCGAATTTCCTCGCGTCCACACCCGCGCGGCAGCCCCGGAGACTCTGCAAGTGAGCTGACGGATGACGACTCCGAACAAAGGTTCGATCCTGATTGTCGACGACGAAGCGGAAATCCGCGAGAGCCTGGAGATGTTGCTCTCGCTGGAGGGCTACCAGGTGGATGCCGCCGGCACCGCTGAGGAAGGTCAGCGCCGCCTGGAAAAGAAGAGCTACGACGTCGTGCTGCTCGACGTGGCGCTGCCCGACAAATCGGGGCTCGACGCGCTGCAGGATTTCCGTCGCCTCGATCCCAGCCTCGCCGTGCTGGTGATTACCGCGTACGGGTCGGTAGAAAATGCCGTTACCGCGATTCGCAACGGCGCGGAGAACTTTCTTACCAAGCCGTGGGACAACGAGCAGTTGCTGGCTGAAGTCCGCGGTTCGATCGACCGGCGACGCTTGACCCAGGAGAACGTCCAGCTCAAGCGCGCCCTGCACCAGCGCTACAACTTCCCGAGCATCGTGGGAAAGAGCGACCCGATGCTGAAGGTCTTCGACGTGGTCGAGCAAGTGGCTGCGTCGCGCTCCACCGTCCTGTTGATGGGGGAAAGCGGCACGGGCAAGGAAGTCATCGCCAAGGCCATCCATTCGCACAGTTCGCGGGCGCAAGCCGCCTTCGTTCCGGTGAATACCGGAAGTCTGCCTGCCGATCTGCTCGAGAGCACTCTCTTCGGTCACGTGAAGGGCGCCTTCACCAGCGCCCTGGCCTCGAAGAAAGGACTCTTTGAAGTCGCCGACCAGGGGACCATCTTCCTCGACGAAATCGGTACGGTGGGTCCGGAGATGCAGGCCAAGCTTCTGCGCGTGATCCAGGAGCGCGAGTTCATGCCTCTCGGTTCGACCGAGACGATCAAGTCGGATGTGCGTATCATCGCCGCCACGAACGTCGATCTGCGCCGCCTGGTCACCGAAGGGCGATTCCGCGAGGATCTGTTCTACCGGCTGAACGTCATCGCCATCCCGCTGCCTCCGCTGCGTGACCGCAAAGAGGACATCCCGCTGCTCAGCGACCATTTCCTGGTGAAATATTGCGAGGAGAATAAGCGTCCCTTGCATCGCTTTGCGCCCGAAGCCATGCACCTGCTGATGGATTACGCCTGGCCCGGCAACGTGCGCGAGCTCGAAAACGTGGTGGAACGCGCCGTGGTCCTCTCGCGCGACGTGGTGATCGGCCCGAGCCTGCTCCCGGAAACGCTCACCGAGCGGCACGTGGCCGGATACGCGATCGCCGGGACGCGTCCCGACGCCTCGCTCTTCGAGATCATGGACGACTGCGAGCGCCGCGTCATCATGGACGTGCTCGAGAAAACCAACGGCAGCCAGACCGAGGCCGCCGAGCGTCTGCAGGTTCCGCTCTCGACCCTGAATCAGAAGATCAAGCGGCTGAACATCGAAGTGAAGCGCCGCGCGCGCCGCGAGAACGGCAACCGCACCGAAAAGGCTTTGTCCGAAATCCCCGAAGCTTCGGTGTAAACTCCCTCCGTACATGTCCACGTCCCGCAAAGCCGCCTGCGGCGTGCTGCTCGTCGCCATTTATTTCGGAGTCCAGTGGCTCATCCCGCGTCCGGAGACTGTCTCGGTCGAAGGATGGCGATTGACGGGCATCTTCGCCGCCACGGTCGCCGGCATGTTGCTGCAGCCGATCTCGGGTGGCGCGCTGGTGCTGATGGCCGTGGTGCTGTCGGCGGTATTCGGCGGGCTGACCATCGAGAAGGCGCTCGGCGGCTACGGCGATCCGACGGTCTGGCTGGTGCTCGCGGCGTTCTTCATCTCGCGCGCGCTCATCAAGACGGGGCTGGCGCGTCGCATCGCGCTCTACTTCGTGCGGCTCTTCGGCAAGAGCTCGCTCGGCGTTTCTTACGCGCTCTCTTTTTCCGATATGGTGCTCGCCGCGGCTATTCCATCGAACTGCGCGCGCTCGGGCGGCGTAATCCTGCCGATTCTGCGCTCGATCAACGAGCTCTACGAATCGCGTCCCGGTCCGACCGCCGCGTTGCTCGGGACGTTTCTTACCACCGCCGTCTACCAGAACATCTGCGTGACCGCCTCGATGTTTTATACCGGTCAGGCGAGCAATCCGCTGGCCGCCAAAATCGCCACCGAGCAATTTCACTATCCCGTCACTTGGGCGGGCTGGCTCGCCGCGGGATCGGTCCCTGGCCTGTGCTCGCTACTGATTCTGCCGTTGCTGGTTTTTCGCATGAGTCCGCCGGGGATCAAGCGCACGCCCGAGGCTGCGGCGTTCGCGGCGGGCGAACTCAAGGCGATGGGTCCGCTGGCGATGCCGGAAAGGATTACGCTCAGCGTATTTCTTCTCGTCTGCTTGTTGTGGATCACGGCGGCCTGGAATCATCTCGACATCACGGTGACAGCGCTGCTGGGGGCCTCGACGCTGCTGGTGACGAACGTGATCGACTGGGAAGACGTGAAGAACGAGAGAGCCGCTTGGGACATTTTCATCTGGTACGGCGGCGTGCTGCGCTTGGGCAAAGCGCTCGGCGAGGCCGGCGTCACGGCGGCGTTTGCCAACAAGGTCGGCAGCCTCTTCAGCACGGCGGGATGGATCACGCTCTTCGTGGGAGCGCTGCTGATCTACTTCTCCGCCCACTACGGATTTGCCAGCAGTACCGGGCACCTGCTCGCCATGTACGCGCCGTTCCTTGGCGTGCTCGTGGCGAAGGGCGCGCCGCTCGGCCTCATCGTCTTCGCTTTCGCCTGCTTCGCCAACCTCGCCGCCGGCCTCACGCACTACGGGACAACGCCGTCGCCGATGTTCTACGCCACCGACTACGTCCCCTTCGGCAAGTGGTGGAAAGTCGGCCTCGTTGCATCGTTCGTCAACATCGCAATCTGGTCCACAGTGGGGTTTGTCTGGTGGAAGGCGTTAGGGATTTGGTAAACGCAATCTACTCCCACTCGATTGTCGCCGGGGGCTTGTTGGATATGTCGAGCAGCACGGCTTCGATGGCGGTCAATTCCAGCAAGCGCGGAGTCAGGCGCGACAGCGCTGCAAAATCGAGCGGAGCGTAGCGGGCGGTCATGCCGTCCACAGACTCGACGGGACGCAGCACAATCGTCTCGCCCTCATCGGCAGCCAACGGGACCAGCACCACTGGAAATTGCCAGACCGCGCCCGTCAGCTTCTCCTCTTCGAGCCAGCCGCGGACGCGGGCGTCTGCTTCTTGCAGAGTGCGGATGCGCTCCTCCGTCAAGGTCGCTTTGCGTGAATGCCAGCGGCGCTTGTTCTCCGGCACGCGGCAGCCGAGCAAGTACGTCACGCGATTCGAATCGCGCGACGTATTCGTGATAGCTACCGATGCCTGCGCCAGTTGCTCATGCGTCAGCCCTTCGGCCCAGAGCATGGTGGGATGGGAATACGTTCGGAAATCCCCCTGCACACCCACCGACCGCAGCGGCAGAAGCAGCGCCTTCTGTCCCGGCACTTCGGTTGCAGGCGATTCCTCCGCGCTGCACAGACACCGGATCGCGAGGCCCGGACCCGGAAAGGGATGGCGCTCGATCAGCGCCGCCGGCAGTGCCAGCCCGCGGCCGACTTCGCGCACCTCATCTTTGTACAACTCGGCGATCGGCTCGACCACGCGCCCCGCTGCAATCATCTCGGCAACTTTGCCGACGCGGTTGTGATGCGTCTTGATCTTGGCCGTCGCGCCCGCGCCGCCCGCGGCGCCGCCCGACTCGATGGTGTCGGGATAGATTGTGCCCTGTCCGAGCACCCACTCTTCTTTCCAGCCGAGCCGGGTAATGGCTTCGTCCTGCAAGCGGATGAACATCTCGCCGATGCGCCGCCGCTTCTCCTCGGGATCGACGATGCCGGCGAGCGTCTCGCGGAAGCGATGCCCGGCGTCGATGATTTCGATGTCGTGACCGAGGCCGCGCAGCGCCGCGCCGATCTCCGCGCTCTCGTTCTTGCGCATGAAGCCCGTATCGATGTACGCGCCGTGGATCTGTCCGGGGGGAAGCGCCCTCACGGCGAGTGTATAAGCGACCGTGGAATCGACGCCGCCGCTCACAAAGAAAAATACGCGGCGCTTGCCGACCGTTCGGCGCAATTGCTCTTCCAGTTGCGGGATGCGGTCGCGCACCGACCAGTTCTTTTCGCATCCGCACGCGCCCAGGACGAAGTTCGACAGAATCGTATTGCCCTTGCGCGTGTGGCTCACCTCGGGATGAAACTGCACGCTGAAGAGCAGTCGCACGCCGTCTTCCATGGCGGCGACCTTGCAGTTGGCGGTTCCGGCCATGATGCGAAATCCGGGCGGCGGGCAGAGAACCTGATCGCCGTGCGACATCCAGATCGGCTCATGATCTTCGAGGCCGCGCAACACGCCGTGCGGATGATAAACGTTGAGCGTAGCCGTGCCGTACTCGCGGTGATTGCCGGGCTGCACATCGCCGCCCATCAGTCGGGCCATGAGCTGGTGCCCGTAACAGATGCCCAGAACCGGCACGCCCAGGTCGAACATCTTCGGATCGACGGTCGGGCTGCCCTCATCGAGCACGCTCGAGGGACCGCCCGAAAGAATGAGTCCTTTGGATTGCTTGAGAGTGTCGAGGGAAGAATCGATCGGCAGGATTTCGCTGTAAACGCCCAGCTCCCGCACCTTGCGCGCGATCAAATGAACGTACTGCCCGCCCGCATCGAGGATGGAGATCTTGTCCATGGACTAGTATAACGGATTCACAGCGCCGACGCGATGGTGGCCTGCACGCGCTCGGCGAGTTCTTTGCGATCGCCCTCCGCCATTCCCGTCGTGGGAACCGGTGGATGCGCAATAAAGCGGATGGTGCCCGGGCGGATGCCGGATGCGCCCTTGGGCATGATGCTGCGCGATCCCAGAATCGTCACCGGGACGATCGGCGCGCCGGCGCGAATCGCCATGAGAAATGTCCCGTGGCGAAAGGGCAGCATGTCATGTGTGCGACTGCGCGTTCCTTCCGGGAAAGCGAGAATGGAAAATCCGCGCTGCAGCCGGTCAACTCCGAGATGCACCACTGCCGCGGCGCGCTCGGTGCCGCGGTCCACGGGAATGAAGCTGGCCATGTTCATCGCGTATCCGAAAACGGGGATCTTCCAGACTTCTTTCTTCGCCAGGATGACCACGCGCGGCAGGATCGCGGCGATCGCCGGCGGATCGATGTTGCTCACGTGATTCGCTACGTAGATGCACGGTACGCCGGGATGCAGGTTCTCCCGTCCGTCGACTTCGAGAGTAGTTCCCGCCAGCCGGAGCAGCATGTGCACGCCGCCGATGCCGGTCCAATAGACCCACTCCGGCTGCCGGAAGATCGTCGCCAGCAGGATGACGATCGGGCCGGCCGTCAGAATGTAAAGAAAGGTCAAACCGACGGTCAGCGCGGCGCGAATCATGTCCTCAAACTATCATGTTATGATCGAAGACCCCTCATGAGCGAGTGCCATTGTCTGAAACACTCGGCGATTCCGCACAGCACCCGCCTGTTCACCGACTTTCTCTATCAATTCGATCAGGTGAAGGATTTCTTTCCGCATAACGCCTTCGACCCGAATGCCTACAAGGCCGCGGCGGCCGCGGTTTCCTATCCGGCGGCGACACGAGCCGCGGTCGGCGACGTACTCGAGGAACAAGCCAGGAGCTTCGGAGCCGAAGCGCAGGTACTCGCGAACATCGAGCGGTTCCGCAAGGGCGCCTACGCGATCGTAACCGGCCAGCAGGTGGGGCTCTTCGGCGGGCCAATCTTCAGTTTCTACAAGGCGCTCACGGCCATCAAGCACGCGAACACGCTCACCTCGCAAGGCCTGGATACGGTTCCCATCTTCTGGCTGGCGACGGAAGATCACGACCTGGCTGAAGTGAACCACACGTTCCTGCTCGACAGCCGCTACGAAGTCGAGTCGCTGCGCGCGCCCTCGCAGCCGGTGGTGCCGAATGCGCCGGTCGGCGACGTTGTCTTTCACTCCGAGATTGTCAGCCTGGGAGAGAAGGCCATCGGAATGCTGACCCCGCCCGATGGCGGCGATGAAGTTGCGCGCGAAAACTTGCAGTACGCCGGCGAAGCGCTGCGGAACTCATACCGCGATGGCGCGACGTTCGGTGACGCGTTTGCCCGCTGGATGTCCCGATTGTTCGGGCGCTTCGGCGTGCTGGTGATGGATCCGACGCATCCGCGCCTGCGCTCGCTGGCCGCGCCGGTCTTTCGGAAATCGCTCGAGTCAGCCGGCGATATTTTCCAGGCGCTGCAATCGCGCAACCAGGAGTTGACGCGCCGCGGATATCACCAGCAGGTTCATGTCACCGAGACAACGTCGCTGCTCTTTGTTCTCGTTGACGGCCAGCGCGTGCCGCTACGCCGCCGCGACGGTGAATTCCTTCTGAACGACAAGCATGTGACGCCGGCCAAGCTGCTGGGCGAGCTGGAGAAAGCGCCCGGCCACTTTTCTCCCAACGTGCTGCTGCGCCCTGTGATGCAGGACTCTCTGCTGCCCACCGTGGGATACGTCGGCGGGCCGGCCGAACTCGCGTACTTCGCGCAGGCCGGCGCCGTCTATGAGCGCGTGCTCGGGCGGATGCCGGTGGTAATCCCGCGCGCCAGCTTCACCCTTGTGGACGCGAAAGGCGCCAAGCTGCTCTCCAAGTACGGCCTGCGTCTGCCCGATCTCTTTCAGGAGCCGCAGCTCCTGAAAGAGCGAATGGCGCTACGTTTCCTGCCCGCGGGTCTCTCCGATTCCCTCGATCGTAGCGAGAAGCAACTCGCGCAGATGATCGCCGATCTCGGCGCGCAACTGGGCGCGCTCGACTTCACTCTCAGCGATTCCAACGCTCGCGCCGGACGGAAGATGACCTATCAACTGCGCCGCCTGAAGGAGAAAGCGGCGCGGGTCACCGCCCGCCGGACCGAACAGGTGGAGCGCGACGCGAACCTGCTGGTGAATCTGCTGCATCCCCGCAAAGCGCTGCAGGAACGCGTCTTCAGCGGGCTCGCGTTCCTGGCTCGGTACGGCCCGTCGCTGCTCGATCTGGTCTATGAAAAGGTCTCCACGCAGTCGGCCGATCATCAAGTAGTGTCTCTCTGAGGGAACATTTCCCCTCCTGTGCCCGTATGCTAGAGTGAGGGTTCGAGATGCCTTTTTGTACCAAGTGCGGCAGCCAGGTTGGCGGAGCGGATCGCTTCTGCGTAAAGTGCGGGACCGTGCAGGGCGAGCATCCCGTGGAGGATGCTCCCGCTGCCGCGGCTCCGGCCGCTGAGCCGCCGCCGGACTCGGCTCCCAGGCCGCGCCCGCCGCTGGACATCCGGCTGAAACCGAACGTTGCGGCCCTGCTCTGCTACATCCCTAGCGTGGGTTGGGTGGCATCGGTGATCTTTCTCGCTTCGGAGAACTACAAGCGCAACGCCTACGTCCGCTTTCACGCCTTCCAGGGATTGTTCCTGTTCGTCATCTACCTGGTCGCGCGGGCGGTCTTCGCTCCAGGCTTCTTCTATGGTCCGTTCCCACGCCACTTTCCCTTCAGCGATTTCGGATTCCATTCCGTCCTGCAGTTGGGCGTTGTCGCCGCGCAGATTGTGGGCATCGTCAAGACGTCGCAAAACGCCGAATATCGCCTGCCCGTCCTCGGTGAGCTCGCCGATAAGTCTATGATCTAGGCAGTGGGCAAACGGCAGATCGGCGCACTCGGCCTCACCGGCATTCTCTATTTCACCGTTAGCGGCGGTCCCTATGGACTCGAGCCGCTCCTCGGTAGCGTCGGTCCGCTCGTGGGCGTGGCTCTCATCTGCGCTGTCCCGCTCCTGTGGTGCTTGCCGACCGTCTTGATGGTCGCCGAACTCTCGGCGGCGCTTCCCTTCGAGGGCGGATATTACCGCTGGGTGGACCGCGCGCTCGGACGCTTCTGGGCGTTTCAGGAAGTTTGGTGGAGTTGGGCCTCGTCGCTGGCGGACATGGCGATTTATCCCGTACTGTTTGCCGGTTATCTCGCTGCCAGCATCCAGGCTGGAGCCTCTTGCCGCGACTGCGCGGCCGCGATGCACGTCTCACCGCTCGCGCAGTGGATGATGGCTTTGGCGATGATCTGGGTGAGCGCGGGACTGAACCTGCTGGGCATTCGTCCCGTAGGAAACGTGGCCGTGATCTCGGGCGCGTTCATCTTTCTTCCGTTTCTCGTCTTCAGTGGCGCGGGCTTCTTCTCCACGGCCCCGATCCAATGGAACTTGCCGGGGAACGGAACTGGAATCCTGGTGGGACTCAGCGTAGTGCTCTGGAATTACACCGGATGGGACAACATCAGTCTCGTCGGAGAGGAAGTGGACAGCCCGGAACGCAGTTACCCGCGCGCGCTCGCAGCGGGACTGCTGCTGATCCCGATTTTCTATCTGCTGCCGGTCACCGCGGGACTACATGTTGCGCCGCAGCCCGAGTCGTGGAAAGAAGGCGCGTTTCCGAATCTGGCACTTCTGCTTCCCGGAAGCCCGCTCTTCACCACGTGGCTCAGCCGGTGGCTGCTGGCCGGCGCGGTGATCAGCACATTCACGCTCTTCAACAGTCTGCTGCTCTCTTACTCGCGTCTGCCGATGGCGCTGGCGATGGATCGCATGCTGCCCGAGCGACTGGCGCGCGTAGACGCGCGCGGCGTGCCGGCTGCGTCGATTCTGACGAGCGCCGCGATTTACAGTCTCTTCGCGTTGCTCGGCTTCTCGAAGCTCGTCGTGCTCTACGTCGTGCTCTACACGCTCTCGATGGTGCTGGAGTTTCTGGCGCTCTGGCGGCTGCGGATTCAGGAACCGGATTTGCCGCGGCCGTTCCGCATCCCTGGCGGAAGTTTGGGGATGGCTCTCACGGTCGTGCCGCCGTTCGCGATCGCCGTCGTGGTAATGATTTTCACGCTCCGGCAGGGGCGCGACAGTTGGGGATGGCTGGTGTTGTCGCTGGCGGGAGTTCCGCTCTACTGGCTGCTACGGCCCAAGTCGTAGCTTCCACAGAGTGAGCTCACCCTCCGGGAATTTCTCGACCGCTATCGCATTTTTCGGTTGCGTCGTAGAGAGCGCGTATTCCGGCTTCGTGACCATGGTCAGATCTCGATCGCAATAGAACTCCAGGCCGTAGAGAATTTGCCGCGGCGCCGCACCGACAACGAATCGCTTGCCGCAAACCGACGGCGCGATGGAACGCGCCGAGCCGTTCTGGTTTACTCGCGGCGCCAGGTTCGGGATCATCCACAACATCGCGCCGGCGGCGATGGCCGCGGCAAGCACCACCGCGCCGAATCGCCGTCCGCGCCAGGCGAACCACAGGACAACCAGGGCCGGCAGTACGAAGATCCAACTGGCGATGCCGAGCAGCAGGAGCAGCACGGCTTGCGCCGCGCCGATCACCCGCAGCTTGGCTGTCGACGATCGCTTCCATTCCTCGCCCATCCACATCGCCAGCGCGGGCAGAGCGGGAAGGATGTAGCCTGGCAGCTTGCCCCGCGATGCCGAGAAGAAGACGAGCACGACGGCGATCCACACCAGCAGGAACATGCGCCGATGATCGCGGTCGAGCCCCGTTCCGCGGAGCGATGCCAGGTGCGCCGACCAGGGAAAAATCCCGGCCAGCAGTACGGGCGCGTAGTACCACCACGCTCCGGGATGCGCAAGTTCGTCGCTGACGTAGCGGGCGAAGTGCTGCTTGATGATGAACTCGTGGATGAAAAGATTGCCGTGCTTGAAATACATGATGCCGTACCACGGCAGAGCGATCACGGCAAACAAAGTCAGGGGCAGGGGATTCAGCACGCGCCAGAGCCATGCGTACTCGCCAACCACGGCGCAGTACACCAGCAGGATCAGCCCGGCGAGGACGATTCCGCCCAGTCCTTTGGCGAGTACGGAGAGCGCCAGCAATCCATGGAACGCAAAAAGCCAGCGCCTCCTCCCTTGCCACACCCACAGGGCCAGAAATCCCAGTGCGCCCGAAAGCGCGCCGGCGAAGAGCATGTCCATGGTCGCGGCGCGGGCAAAACCGATCCAGCCCAGGCTCGAGAGCAGGATCAGCACCGCGTAGCGCCACGTTTCGCCGGGCAGGAGCCGTTGCGTGGTCCAGGCAAAGAGGATCAGAAAGGCGGCCGCGGCCACAGCGGAGGGGAGTCGCGCCGCCGCCTCATTCACGCCGAAGAAACGAAAAGACGCGGCCGCCATCCAGTAGTAGAGCGGAGGCTTTTCAAACCAGGGCTGGCCCAGGAGCCGCGGCGTGACGTAATCGCCAGTGCGGAGCATCTCGCGGGCCACTTGCGCGTAGCGAGGTTCATCGGGACCGAGCAGGCCCACGGCCGAGGCGTGGTAAAAAAAAAGAACGTACGCCAGGGCGGCGGCAAAAACGGCGAAACGCCCCGGACGAACATCCATGGGCGCAGTTTATCAGATTGAGTTATTGTTTTCGCTTGACCCGTTTTCGGCTCGAGTACCGGCTTACTTCGATCATTCTCCGCGTGCTCGGCGTGCTGCCGCGTCCCTTGGCTCGCGGCGTGGCGCGCTTCGTGGGCCTCGCTTTTTATCTCGCGGCATCCCGGCTGCGCCGCGTCGGTGACCGAAATCTGCGGATGGCGCTGCCCGCGCTCAGCGCGGTGGAGCGACGACGCATCGTGCGCGGCGTGTTCCGGAATCTCTCGCGCATGCTCGCCGAATTCGCGCTTTTCCCGCGCTATACGAAAGAGAACGTTTCGCGCGTCATCGCCTACGACGGCTTCGAGAACTACGCCGCCGCGGTCGCGCGCGGGCGCGGCGTCATCTATCTCACCGGGCATCTCGGGGCGTGGGAGCTCGGCGCGTTCGCGCAATCGGTTTACGGCTATCCGCTGCACGTGGTGATCCGCGCGCTGGACAATCCATCCTTGAATGAGCTGGTAAATCGTTACCGGGCTTTCGGCGGCAACAAGGTCATTGAGAAGCGCGACTTTCTGCGCGGCATCCTCGAGGCGTTGAAGAACAATCAGGCCGTCGGCATCCTGATGGACCAGAACTCGTCGGAGGCCGAGGGCGTCTTTGTAGATTTCTTCGGCATCAAAGCGTGCACCTCTTCCGGCATGGCCAAGATCGCGATGCGCACCGGCGCGGCGGTGGTTCCCGCGTTCGCGTTCTGGGAGAAGGACAAGTATCGTCTCTGCTTTGATCGCCCGCTGGAACTGATTTCGACGGGCGACGCCGAGCGCGACGTCGCCGCCAACACGCAGCTATTCACAAAAGTATTGGAAGATTACGTGCGCCGTTATCCGGATCAGTGGTTGTGGATCCACAAGCGCTGGAAGACGCGCCCGCCAGGGGAATCGCCGCTGTATTGACCTAGACGGACGAACGGTTCGGCTTCCGCTTCGCCGCTGCTTCTTTGCGGTCCGTCTTCAGCTTGGACTTCTGCTCGGGCGTCAGGATGTCCATCAGCTTGGCGCGATAGGTCTTGTTGACCTCGCGGCCTTTGTCCTTCCGCTGGGCATCGGTCAAGGAAGAATCGTTCTTCAGCGTCTGAAGCTGCTGCCGCCGCTCTTCCATCGCCGGACGCAAACGGTCCCGCTGTTCGTTGGTCAGGTTCAGCTCGGCGCCGATCTTGGCGGTAATGTCCCGCCGCTTGCCCTTCTGGGCGAAGGCGGGAGAAGCTAGGAGAATTGCGGTCAGTGCGAATGTAATGATGCGGTTCTTGTTCATAGAGATATAAACCCCCATTTGCGGGAAAGGTTGCGCTACCGGCAAATGCCCCGCTTCGAGTTCCTTACAAAGCTTACCAGTTGCCGTGCTTCCGGGATAGGTTCCTCTTTCGCGATTCGCGCCAACGCTTCTTCGAGTTGCAGCCCCGAGCGGTAGAGGATGCGGTAGACGCGCTTCAGCGCGGCGATCGTCTCGGTCCGCATTCCCGCGCGGCGCAGTCCCGTTAGGTTCAGCCCGCGCGGCGTGACATTGAACTCCGACGCCATGAGAAAGGGCGGCACGTCCAGGTTCACGCGTACGTTCCCGGCGATCATGGCCAGCCGGCCGATCTTGGAATACTGATGCACGACAACGCCGCCCGAGAGGAAGCAATCGTCTTCGATCTCCACGTGCCCGGCCACCAGCGTGTTCGAGCAGATCGTGTTGCGGTGCCCGATGCGGCAGTTGTGCGCGATGTGCACGTTGGTCATGACGTAGTTGCCGTCGCCGATCTCGGTGGTTGTGCCGGGCTGCGTGCCGCGCGAGATGGTCAGATACTCGCGCAGCACGTTGTCGTTTCCGATGCGCAGGTAGCTGGCCTCCGTCTCGTCGAACTTCTTGTCGAGTGGATCGGTCCCCAGTTGCGCTCCGGTGTAGAGATGATTGCCCGTGCCGAGCGTGGTGTAGCGTTTGACCACGGCGAACGGATCGAGCCGGTTTCGCGGGCCGATCTCCACGTCGTTTTCCACGATGCAGTATTCGCCGATCACCGTGCTGGCGTCGACGCGCGCACCGGGATGAACCATGGCCGTGGATGCGACAGGCATGTTACAAACAAGTGTTGACCAAGCATGGGAGAAAAGACAATGCCTGAGTTTACCGTTGCCGAGTTAGCGGGATTCTGCGAAGGACGCGCGGAAGGGGAAACCGGACGGCGCATCGCGGGCGTCGCGTCGCCCGAAAGCGCCACGGTGCGCGACGTGGTCTTCGCCGATTCCGAACGGACCGCGCCCGCCGCGCTCGAAAGTCGCGCCGGTTGCGTGCTGATGGACGAAAAAATCCCCGCGCCGGGCCGCACCGTGGTCCGCGTCTCCGCGCCGAAGCTGGCCTTTGCACGGCTCGCCGCGCGATTGCATCCCGCGCCGCGGCCGCCGGCGGGAGTCGATCCTCAGGCGCGCGTCGAAGAGGGCGTCCGCCTCGGCGCGGACGTCCATGTCGGCGCATTCGCCGTTGTCGGAGCCGGCGCCGTGATCGGCGCGGGCACGGTGATTTCCGCGGGCTGCTCGGTCGGAGCCGGCGCCCGCATCGGCGACGGATGCTACCTGCATCCGCGCGTCACGCTCTATCCGGGTGTGACGCTCGGAGCGCGCGTCATCCTGCACAGCGGCGTGGTCATTGGCGCGGACGGTTTCGGCTACGTGTCAAACGGGCGCGGCTTCGAGAAATTCCCGCAGATCGGCACGGTCGAGATCGGCGACGACGTGGAGATCGGCGCGAACTCCACGGTCGATCGCGCCGCGCTCGGGGTCACGCGCATCGGCTCGGGCACGAAGATCGACAACCTGGTGCAGGTGGGCCATAACGTGACGATGGGCGAGCACTGCCTGGTCGCATCGCTCGTTGGCATATCCGGAAGTTGCGAGATCGGCCACCATGTGCAATTCGCCGGGCAGGTGGGGCTCGGCGATCATGTCCGCATCGAGGCCGGCGCGGTGCTCGGCGGACAGTGCGGCGTGCTGCCGCACAAGACGGTGAAGCGCGGGCAGGTGGTTTGGGGGACGCCGGCGCGGCCCATCAAGGATTATCTCCGCCAACTGGCGGCGCTGGCAAAACTCGGCAGGCGATAACGACTAATCGATCAGCTCGCCCCAGCCGCATATCATACCCGGCGCCGGATCGATTCGAAGGACCACCTTCGATTCGCTCGCCCGGAGCGTGTGTTCTTCCCAGAGCTCTCCCTTGACGTCCACCGTCTTCTCGAAGCCGGGTTGAACGCGGAAGGTGATCCGACCTGTTCCTCGCGCAAACAGAGCGAATCGAAGCTGCCCAGTGACGGGAATCCGGATCTCGGCTCCGGGATCGGGCACGTAAACGAGTTTGCCGTTGAAAACCGTCGGCGTCCAGGGCAGGTCCAGCTTCCAGAAGGGCGAGGTGCGCGAATAGGTGATGCGGTCGAGCGGGCCGGTCGAGAACGAAAATGGAAGCATCCCAAACGCTGTCGTATAGAAGCCGCTGTGCGCGGTACGGTCGAGGAGGCGCACGGGAAAGCTGGACGTGAGCTCGCGAGAGTAAATCGGGATAGCCAGGCTCTCGGCCAGGCTGCCGTAGTTTCCGCCCAGGGCCAACTGCGAGGTCACCATCCATTCGCCCGGCCGCGGAACGCTGTGGTCGGTGATCATCTCGCCGCCAAGACGACTCATGCGGTAGCGGAATCCCCATTCGCCGTTGACAAGAAACACGCGTCCCGGAGGCGGCTCTGCCTGCGCATGGACCCGCGCCAGCTCGTAGTTCGCGAATGACAGGCTCAGCCCGATCGCAAGGTTCACACCAAGCAAGGCCGCGAGCACGCGCGGCCGAGCCTCGAACTCGCGAACCACCAGGATCACGAATGGCGCGGCGAGCGGCATCAGGTATCGCGCGGCGCCCGCAAAAAACTGCATCGAGAAGACGAAATAGAGCAGACACCACGCGACAAGGAACGGCTGAGCGCGCCGCTCCTCCCAGGTCCAGACCAGCGCGCGCAGGCCCAACCCGAATGCCGCGACGAGCATTGCCATCTCCCACCATGCGTATCCTCGCGCGACGGTCAGGATGATCGGCGCCAGCAAGAAGACGAGCCAGCGCCCCGTCTTCCCTGGGAGAAGGACCACAAGCATGCCGAAATGCCCAATCAAGGCGAGCGTGTTGAGACCACGTAACGACAGCTTTCCGTACAGCGTTCCTGTGGCTGAGGCGATCATCGTCGCCGCCGGTAGATGTCCTGTGAAAAGAAGTTGCAGCATCTGCCAACCGCCGAGCAGAAGGAATGGTGTCGCCACCGCGCACCACGCTGCCCAAGGGGGGCGCTCCCGACGCAGGAAATAATCCAAGGGAAGGATCAAAACTACCGCAAGGGCTTGCAGGGCGGTGAAGCCGGCCAACGCCAGAAATAGGCCCGCAGGAAGAAAGCGCCTCGCCAGAAAGAACGCGACGCCGGCGAGAAGCAAGGCGAGGGCCGGGGCGTCGGTCTCGAGCGATCCGGCGGCCACCTGAATCACCGGCGCGGATGTGACGAGCACCGCGGCCCACAGCGGCTGGGAAGTGAACTGCGCGGCGATAGAGTAGGCGGCAAAACTGATTCCCAGAGCGAAGATCAGGTAGACGGCGTGGAAGACCGGCGGCGAGAACCGGCCCCACGTGCCCCAAATCAGTGCAAGGAAGTACGCGTTCAGCGGCGGATGCGAGTGTCCGCCCATGTCCACGACGTGTCCCTGGAAGACGTAGGAGAAGTCGAGCGGAGTGGCCGGATGCTCGAAGACCTGAGAAGCGATGTCGAGGTAGTTGACCTCGTCAGCCTGCGGCCCTTGCCCGAGAAAAGGTGCGTGGATCGCCAGCGTGAAGACAGTCAGCAACAGAAGCTGATTGAGTCGAGAAGATGCCGGCACAGGGCGCGATGCTATCACACCACCTCAAAGTTACTCCTTTGATACGGAAAAGCGGTTTGCCACCATGGGGATAGATATTGTGGTTACAGTAACTGGGTACACAAGATGTTCGGAGAAAGCCATGGAAAACCGGAGGAAAGGGCCAGAAAACCCAAGATTTTCGGAAAAAACCCTAAGGCTTTTGCTTGACACCGAGGGGTTGACGGAGATATCAACATGCACAGCAACAGTGCAATCAGGGGACGCTGTGTATGCTCGATTCTCGAGAAGTGATGAATGTCCGCGAAGCTTCCTTCTACCTGGGAATCTCGACGGACACGCTTTACAACTATGTTTCTAGCAGGCGGGTCCCGGCCTTCAAGCTGGGCAATCGTTGGAAGTTCAAGAAGACCACGCTGGACCGCTGGATGGTGAAACAGATGTCGCGGCAGGCTGGCAAGAAGACGGCCAGAGAGGCCTAACGAGGTTCACCAATGTTTGGGCTAGGAAAAAGCAAACAGATCGTAGGGCTGGACATCGGTTCCAGCTCGGTGAAGGCGGTCGAACTGAAGCGGGTGGGCAAGGGCGTCAACCTGACGAACCTCGGCCTGGAGACTCTGCCGCAGGAAGCCGTCGTGGACGGCGCGATCGTGGACACCGGCGCCGTGTCGAACACCATCGCGCAGATCTTCACCGACAAAAAGATTAAGACCAAGAGCGTCGCCACCAGCGTCAGCGGCCACTCTGTGATCGTCAAGCGACTGACCATGGCCGGCATGAACGACCAGGACCTGCAGGACGCCATCCAGGTGGAAGCGGCCCAGCACATCCCCTTCGACATCGCGGAAGTCAACATGGACTACCAAGTGATCGAGGGTGACGAGAACTCGGCCAACATGGACGTTTTGCTGGTCGCCGCGAAGAAGGACAAGGTTCTGTATTACACGCACGTGCTCAGCTTGCCCCGCCTGACGCCGGCGGTGGTCGACATCGACGCCTTCGCGCTGCAGAACGCTTACGAATTCAACTATGAACCGGAGCCGGGCGCGATCGTGGCTCTGCTGAACATCGGCGCCAGCGTCATGAACATCAATCTGGTGCGCGGGCAGAGCCCGCTCTTCGTCCGCGACGTTTCGGTGGGCGGCAACCAGTACACCGACTCGCTGACCAAGGAACTCGACCTGAGCTTCGAAGACGCCGAGCGCGTCAAGATGGGAAAGAACGTGCCGGGCGTCAGCGACGAAGCCCGCCTGCCGGTGCTCAAATCGGTTTCCGAGATCATCATTCTCGAAATTCAAAAGACCTTGGACTACTTCCGCAGCACGGCGGCGGGAGAGCAGATTCAAAAGATCTACCTGGCCGGCGGTTCGGCCCGCGTCACCGGCCTTCTGGACATGCTGAAAGATGAGTTTTCGATCCCGGTGGATGAGCTCAACCCGTTCCTGAAGATCAACTATGACGCAGCCGGGCCCTTTGGCGAGCTCGTCAACGAGAACTCGCCGCGCCTGGCCGTGGCCGTGGGTTTGGCGCTGAGGAGCTTTGAAACGCTATGATCCGCATCAATCTTCTAGGCCTGAAGAAGGAAGTCAAGAAAGCAGCCGGTCCGGCTGTCTCTCTCGAGGGAGCGAAGCTAACGGCGATGGTGCTGGGCTTTGCCGGCGCGGCGCTCCTGGCCTTGGCTTTCCACTACTATTCCCTGCAAAACCAGGAAACCACCTACACCAACCAGATGCGAGACGCGGAGAAGGAGAAGTCCCGCCTGGCGAGTGTCAAGGCGGAGTTTGAGAGGTTCCAGGCATCGAAGGCCGATCTGACCCGCCGGATCGACATCATCGAAGCGCTCAAGCGCGGGCAGACCGGACCGGTCGAGATGCTGACGCAACTGGCCACCGCGGTCCAGGCCAACAAGACCATGTGGGTTTTCTCGTTCGACTCGACCGGCGACAAGATGCTGATCGACGGAGTGGCGATCAACGTCAACATCGTCGCGGACTTCTTGCACAGTTTGCGGACCATCGGCTTTTTCAAGAACGTGGAGATCAAAGAAGCCTATCAGGACGAGCAGGCGGTAGATCTGGCGAACTTCATCTTTCGACTGACGGCGGACATTGAAAAACCGCAGGTCTTGGCTCCGGCGCCGGCCGGCGCCAAGCCGAAGGCTTAGGAGCGGAAGCAGTTATGAAACAGCTAGCCGAACTTCCCCTGTAAATGCAGTTAGCGAACTTCCTGGGTCTGGCCGTCATTCTTGTCGGCGCCGGCGGATACTTCAACTTTCAGGAACTGGCAACTGCCAACGCCGCCATCAAGGACAAGCTGGACAAGCAGAAGGCGGAGAACGACACCGTCCGGCCGTACGAGAAGAAGGTCAAGGACATCCAGGTGGAGAACCGGCAGCTCGAAGCGCAGCTCGCCAACTCCCGCAACGTCGTTCCGGATGAGAAGGACGCCGAAGGCTTCATCAAGATGGTGGAAGACGCGGGCGCTTCTTCGGGCATCGAGATTCGCCGCTTCACCGCCAAGGATCCGGTGAACAAAGAGTTCTACACCGAGATGGCCTTCGAGATGGAGATCGACGGAAGCTACAACAACGTCATCCAGT
>CAZRND010000060.1:0-18507 GCA_964601345.1 uncultured Acidobacteriota bacterium
TCCGCCGACGTACAGATCCGGGCGGCCGTCCCCATCTGGCGCCAAAGAGAAATCGGATCCCAGCCGACAGCAGGAGCCGCGGCTTCCTGGAACAGCCAAAGGCACAACATATTTACGGACAACATCAACATTGGAATACTCTCCTCTCCCGAATTGGGACTCCCGCAAAATCGCTCGCTAATTGCTGAGCGTAAAATTCACATCGATGGTGGTCGCCACAGCCACTGGTTCGTTGTTCAGAATCGTGGGCTTGTACCGCCATTGTTTCACGGCGTCCAGAGCCGCCTGCACGAGCAGCGGGTGGCCGCTGACGACCTTCAAACTCTCGATCGTTCCGGTCTTACTGATCTCCGCCTCCAGGCGCACCGTTCCCTGGATGCGGGCCTGCTTGGCCAGCGGAGGATAAACGGGGTTGGGACGGCTGATCGCCATAGCGCTCTGCACCTGGCCTCCCACGCGGATGCGCTTGGGAGCCGCTTCCACCGGTTTGGGCGGAGGAGGCGGTGGAGGAGCGACGGGCGTCGAGCTGATGATCCCGCCGATGACGCCGCCGGGCGAACCGCCGGCCATGCCGCCGGGCACGCCGCCGACGACTCCCGCCGAGACGGGGGGCGGCAGATCCTCTTCCTTGATCATGGCAATTTCTTTTGGAATCTCCTTCGGCGCTGTCAGCCTGCCGTCGTCCAGCTCGCGAACCACCTTCACCACCTTGATGGGCGCTGCCGCGGGTGGCGGAGGCGGTGGCGGCGGCGGGGGCGGAGCCACCAGGAACGTCAGCAATTGCTGCTTGGGAAGCGCTTCTGTGTAGATGAGCGGGATCAGAATCATGACCCCGATCAGCAGGGCTTGGAAGATGAAGGAGACGACGATCGTCCACGGTCTCTTCTTGGTTCCCTTCGTGGCCAGCTCGATCAAACTCTGCTCAAACATGGTTTAATACCCCCCTAACGGGCCGCTATGCTCTGGCGTGAGCCTTTGCCCGGCCTCTCCCTGCTCTTTTCCTTCTCGATCATGATCACTTTACCCTGACCCTTGCGATCCATCCACCATTTCTGCCAGACCACCACGATCGGGGCGGCGATGGCGATCGACGAATACGTCCCGACCAGGATTCCGACCGTCAGGGCAAAGGAGAAGCCCCGTAAAACCTCTCCGCCAAAAAACAGCAGACATAGCACTGTGGCGAAGGTCAGGCCGGAAGTCAAGACCGTTCGGCTTAAGGTTTGGTTAATACTCAGGTTGGCGAGCGTCCCCAGCGGTTCTCGCCGCATGCCCTTTACGTTTTCTCTAATGCGATCGAACACCACGATCGTGTCGTTCATCGAATAACCGACCAGGGTCAACAACGCAGCCACCACCGGCAGAGTGATCTCCATGTTGAAGAGCGAGAAGAACCCGACGGTGATGATCACGTCATGGAACGTGGCGATCACCGCGGCCACGCCGTAGACCCACTCAAACCGGAAAGCAATATATATCAGCATGCCGCCCAGCGCGTAAAGGGTGGCGTAGAGGGCCTGGCGGCGCAAATCCGCGCCCACCTTGGGACCCACGATTTCGGTGTGGCGTACCGAGAACGGGGCCAGCCAAAAGTCTTTGCCTAAGGACTGCACAACGGCCGGCGTCACGTTCGGCAGCCCGCTCACGTCGTTGGGACTCACCAGCAACCCGCCATGGTCCTTCTGGTACTTGGTGATGCTGTCGGCGGCGGCGCGGGCCTGTTCCTGGCCCATTCCGTTGGCTTCCATCAGATGATCGGCGATGGCATCGCGGCCCACGTTGTTCACGTCCACCTTGGACTGCTGTTCCGCGCTGAAGGTGGCTCGGAGGGTCTCCACGATCTTGACTTTGGAGGTATCCACGGCCTCGCCCTGCTGCCCCTTCTGGTCGACGCCGATGATGATTTCGTTGTTGGTTTCCGGGCCGTAACGCTGGATGGTGCTGTCTCCCAGTCCGTGAGACTTCAGGGCGCCGCGCAGGCGCTCGAGGTCCGGAGTATCTTTGAGCTTCACGTAGACCAGGGTGCCGCCCCGGAAGTCGATTCCGTAAGCCGGGCCGCCCTTAGTCAGGAGGGAGATCTGTCCGGAAATGCTGAGTACCAGGGACAGGCCGATAAAGACCCATTTCCAGCCGAGAAAGTCGTAGTTCGGATTCTTAAAAATTTCCATTGCTAGATCGCAAACTCTCCATCCTTCCGAACCGGGAGCCTACGCCTCTCCAGTTTGGATAGACACCGTATGGCCGCCTAAAGTTCCCGGTTTTGGAACTTCGTTAAATACTAACGCTTGCTTCCCTTTGCCGCGAAAACAAGTACTCAAAAATAGCTCGGGACACGAAGACGGCTGTGAACACGTTCGAGACGAGGCCGATCATCAGGGTCACCGAGAAGCCGCGCACGGAACTGGTCCCAAACAGGAACAGGAAAAAGCAGGATACGACAGTTGTTACGTGCGTGTCCACAATGGTATTGAAGGCCTTTTCGAACCCCGCCTTCACCGCCGGCACGGCCGGCTTTCCGCCGCGCAGTTCTTCGCGAATTCGCTCAAAGACCAGGACGTTCGAGTCCACCGCCATGCCGATCGTGAGGATGATTCCGGCGATCCCCGGCAGCGTCAGCGTGGCGCCGAAATAGGCCAGCGCCGCCATCAGAATCACCAGGTTCAGAATCAACGAGACGATGGCATTCACGCCCGAGAACTTGTAATACACCACCATGAAGACCATCACCACCGCCAGCCCGGTGATGGCGGCCAGCATTCCGGCGCGGATCGAGTCGGCGCCGAGGGACGGTCCCACGGTCCGCTCTTCCTGATACTTGATTCCGGCGGGCAAGGCTCCGGCGCGCAGCACCAGCGCCAGGTCGTTGGCATCCGCCTGCGAGAAGCGGCCCACGATCCGGCCGCTGTCGGAGATCCGGTTCTGGATGGTGGCGACGGAATAGATCCTGTGGTCGAGCACGATCGCCATGTATTTGCCGACATTCGCCTCGGTGTAGCGGGCGAAGCGGGTAGCGCCGTCGGCCTTGATGGTGAAGCCCACGTCCGGGCGTCCGTTTTCATCCTGTCCTACGCGAGCGCTGCGCAAATCGCGGCCGGTAATCACCGGAGCGCGATTCAATACGTACCAGCGATCGGGAGCGCCCGTATCAGAGGTATCGACTCGCTCTACCGATTTATAGATCACCGATCCTTCCGGCAGCACGCCGCTCTTCTGAGCCAGCGCCGCTTCCGGCGAGGGATAAGGCTGCTCGTCGCGCACTTCCATGATCTCCAGCATGGCGGTCGACTGGATCATGTCCTTCACGCGCGCCGGATCGTCCACGCCCGGCAACTGCACCAGGATTTCGTTCTGCCCGCTGCCGTGCTCGCGGATATCCGGTTCGGTCAGGCCCATCAGGTCCACGCGGCGCGTGATGGTCTGCACCGACTGGGTGAGAGCGTCTTTGCGGATGGCCGCGATCGTCGGGTTGCTGAGGCGCAGCAGATAGGAACTCGATCCCGGAGCGGCGTTCGGATCCTGCGGTGCGCGGGCCCGCTGCCACACCGATTCGAATTTGTTGTTCAGCAGATCGTCGAAGTCGCGGGTCTTGTCGGCGGCGATGCCTTTGACCAGGATCTGGCCCAGGTCGGAACGGCGGACGTCGTCGTAGTTGATGTTGGATTTCTTCAGCAATTCGCGGAGGCGGTCGGCGGCTTGCTCCGTTTCGGCGTTGACGGCGTCATCCACCTGCACTTCGAGGATCAGGTGCGTCCCGCCGCGCAGGTCGAGTCCCAGGTGGATGCGGGAACCCATGTTCTCCTTAAGTTCCTTGGTGTTCTTCGGGAAGCCGGTGACTCCCAGAATGCAGGCCACGACCACTCCGGCGATGAACAACCACTTGTACAGCAGGTTCTGATTCATAGGTTATTTCTCGGCTACCGGTTCCACCGACGATACCGCGCTGCGCACAATCTCAAGTCGAATGTCCTGGGGCGGCACCCGAAGGTGCAGGCAGTCGTCTTTCACGCTGACAATCGTTCCCCTCAGTCCCCCGGTGGTCACGACGCGATCCCCAGCCTTCAACGCCTCCAGCATTTCCCGCTGCTGCTTCTGCTTTCTCTGCGTAGGCAGAATGAGCAGGAAGTAGAAGATCACAAAAATTAGGACAAAGGGTACGGCCTGCATCAACGGGGCCCACCCCTCAGTTCCTTGCATCAACAAAGCGGCGAAAATATCTTATGCTCCTGCCAACCCTGCGCCTGAAATTCCTAAGGGTCCAAACCCTGGAAGAAGGGGGGTGCGCTACGGGAAAAATCTGCGGATGCCTATTCCGCCGGCTCCCTCTGCCCTCTTAGGTCAGACAGGAACCCTGAAAAACCCTCAGAGAGAATAGCGTGACGAATCTTCCGCATCCTGTCAAGGTAAAAGTACAGGTTATGGCAGGTGTTCAGGATGCTCGAAAGAAGCTCTCTTGACAGGAAGAGATGCCGGAGGTAAGCCCGCGTATACCGCCGGCAGACGGGACATCCGCACTGCTCGTCGAGAGGGCGCTCGTCGGCGGCGTAACGGGTGTGGCGGATCACGATCCGCCCTCGATTTGTGAAGAGCATCCCGTTGCGCGCGTTGCGCGTGGGCAGGACGCAGTCCATCATGTCCGTGCCGAGCGCAACGTACTCGGCCAGCTCGTCCGGCATCCCGAGGCCCAACACGTAAGGGGGGCGATCGGCGGGCAACGCGCGCCCGCACTCGGCGGCCATCTCGTAGGAGAGCGGGCGGGGCTCGCCGACCGAAAGTCCGCCGATGGCGTATCCAGGAAGATCGAGCTCCATCAGTCGCGCGGCGCATTCCCGCCGCAGGTCGGGGAACATGCTTCCCTGGACGATCCCGAAGAGCGCGCCCGGCCCGTTCGCGGCCGTCCAAGCCTGCTTGCATTCGGCGGCCCATCGCAAGGTCAGGTCCATCGAGGCGCGGGCCTGCTCGTGACTCACCGGATAAGGCGTGCACTCGTCGAGCGCCATCATCACGTCGCTGCCCAGCGCGGTCTGGATTTCAACGGCCTTTGCGGGCGACAGAAAGTGCTCCGAACCGTCGAGATGCGATCGGAATGACACGCCGTCCGGCTTGACCTTGCGCATCGCCGCGAGGCTGAAGACCTGGAACCCGCCGCTATCGGTCAGGATCGCCCGCCGCCAGGACATAAACCCATGCAACCCTCCAAGTGCCCGAATCGTCTCGTGTCCGGGGCGCAGATACAGGTGGTAGGTGTTGCCGAGGATGATCTCCGCGCCGAGCTCTTCCAGCATCTCCTGGGTCATTCCCTTGACGGTCCCGAGCGTACCGACGGGCATGAAGACGGGCGTATCGATGGTTCCGTGCGGCGTGTGCAGGCGTCCGGCCCGCGCGCCGGAGTGCGGATCGGTGGCCAGAATCTCGAACCGGAACATGCGAGAGGGAATTTATCACGGAAGACTTAGCGCTCCCCAGGGGACGTTTCGAACCCGTCCATGTACCAGCCGTGAATGCCGCCCAGCATCTTCTTCACCTTGCGCCCGAGACGCGACAGTTGGACCGCCGCGCGGTCGGCGCCGTTGCAATGCGGCCCGGTGCAGTAGACCACAAATAGCGTGTCCTCCGGGAAATCCGAGAGGGTACGCTCCACGATCCGGCGGTGCGGCAGATTGACCGCGCCGGGCACGTGCCCTTGTCGATAGTCCTCGGGGGAGCGCACGTCGAGCAGCACGAAATCCTGTTGGCCGGCGGCGATAGCGGCGTGGACATCCCAGGCGTCGGTCTCGAAGGCCAGCAGCTTCTCGAAGTGCTCGAGAGCCGCGGCCGGATCGGCGGCCGCGATTCCAGTGACGGGAGAAAGAGTGAGTGTCGGCATAGATTCTCAATTTGCGCCTTTCCAGCGAAAAAATCGAGAGGCAGAAACGCCAATATGCGCTAAAATTCTGCCAATGGCCAATCGTGACTTTCGCCGAGTCGCCGCCCTCGCCTACGACCGCATGGGCTCCTTCGAGCTCGGCATCGTCTCCGAGGTCTTCGGCCTCTCGCGCCCTGAGCTTGATGTGCTGGACGTGGACTGGTACCGCTTCTCGGTCTTCTCGCTTGAGCGGCGTCCGCTGCGGGCGACTGGGGGCATCTGCGTCGAGGCGCCGCACGGCGTGGGCGTTCTGCGCACCGCAGGCACCATCGTGATTCCCGGCTGGCACGTGGAGGAGCCGCCGCCGGAGCGCCTGTTGCGACTGCTGCGCGCGGCGCATGCCGCCGGCGCGCGCCTGGTCTCTATCTGTTCCGGCGTGTTTGTCCTCGCGGCAACGGGACTGCTCGACGGCAAACGCGCCACCACGCACTGGCGATACGCTGCGCGCCTGGCAAGCCGCTATCCCGGCATCCAAGTGGAGTCCGACCGGCTGTATATCGACGAGGGCAGCGTTCTCACTTCCGCCGGCAGCGCCGCGGGAATCGACCTGTGCCTGCACATCGTGCGCCGCGACTATGGCGCCGGGATTGCCAATTCGGTGGCGCGCCGCCTGGTGATGCCGCCGCATCGCGACGGCGGGCAGGCGCAATTCGTGCCTGACCCCATCCCGCGCGAAGCCTCCACGGGACTCGCGCCCGTGCTGGTGTGGGCACAGAATCACCTGGCACGGCCGCTTCGGGTCGATGAGCTGGCGAAGCGGGCGGCGATGTCGCCACGCACGTTCGCCCGCCAGTTCCTTCGGCAGAACGGGACCACGCCGCATCAATGGCTGATCCACCAGCGCCTGCTGGCCGCCCAGAGGATGCTCGAGAAGACCGGCGAGAGCGTGGATCGCATCGCCGAGGCAGTCGGGCTGCAGACCGCGGCCACCCTGCGCCTGCACTTTAGCCGCGCGCTCGGAACCAGTCCCACGGCCTATCGCAAGCGTTTCGCGCAGGAGGTGCGTCTTCCCGCTTAACGAGCTGAGAATCTCGGGTGCGATGCAGGCTGGGATAATCGCCCTCGCCGGGGGCGCCAGCCTCAGGCATGTGCCCGCGAACTCCCACGTCTCAACGTGGCCCTATATCCTGTTCGGCTACGCCTTCATGGCCGTGGCGGTTCCGTGGAGCGTCGGCTGTTTTGTGGACGGCGAGTTCGGACTCCCGTCATCGATCATCTTCGGAGTGATCGCCGCGCTGCCCTTCTGGGCAGCCGCGCGATGGCTGGCCTCGACGCCGTATCACCTCATCTCCTGGGGTTGCTGGGTGATGGTCGGACTCTGGGGCCTGCACTTTCTTGTTTCCGTAGGAGCCACACTTCGGCGACGGTAGATCCGCGCCCGTTGCCGCCGAGTCCCGCTTCGGCGCGCCAGGTCAGCAACAATTCGCCGCCCGCCGTCGCCGCGGCCGGAATATCGAATTCGAGCGGACGCATCGGGCTCGGCTTGTCGATCAGGGGATGTACTTCGATCTCCTGGCGGCCCGCCGACAGCCGAACTTTTGCGCGCGGGCTGTCGCCGGCGTAGGTCACGCGCAGGCGGTATCGAGCTGCGGGATCGAGGCCGGTGTAGCGCATCTGCAGCGGCGCTTCGTAAAGCGCCGCGGCGTGATTCCACCACGCCATGGGCCAGGCGGCGTTGAAGCTGAATCCGATGTAGGTCGCGGGATTGCGCACCAGCCGGACGCTGCCGCCCCACGTTCCGAGATCGTCATAGAATCCGCCGGGGCCGGGATCGGTGCGGTTGAGCGCCGTGAGCGGATCAGCCAGGCTCTTCAGCCAGAGACGATTGTTGAGCGGCTGATCGATCGTGTCGAGATTCGCGCCGCGATCCACGGCAATGGCCTGGTAGAGCCTCACGCTGAGCTGCATCTTGATGCTCTTGAAGAGCGCCTCGCCGAGCTCGAAAACGCGTGCCCGTAGTTCCGGCGCTGCGAGGGGCGTCTCGAGTAAGCCAAACGCATCTTCTTTCTCGCCGCGACGGAGCGCGTCCATGGCCAGGTCTTCGAGCTCCGTCTCGCGGATCAGCCGTTGATGGATGTATTCGTCGTAATAAGCGCGATAAAGCCCTTGCTGGAATCGCCAGTTGGCAAGATCGCGCGCCGTCGCAGTGCGCTCCATCTCTCGGAAGCGCTCGAGCGTCACGCTGACGCGCGAGTTCAGCAGCAGCGGTCCGCGCCAGTTGTTCTCGAGGTCCTGCAGGCCGGCGGCAAACTCCGGGGCGAGGCGCTCGCTGATGAAGTAGCGGCTGTACTCGTCGAGAATCGCCGGGATGCTTGCCGCGGGATCCCACCCGAGTGAGCTCCATACAATCTTGTTGACGTCGTCGTTACAACCTTCCGAATAGGTAAGAAATCCGATCGTGTCCGGCTGCGTCGCGTGGAAGATGCGCTGCATGTCGTACGGACGCGGATTGATTCCCTCTCGCCCTTCGGTGATGGCGAAGGCCACGTCCCAATCGGGCACAGGGAACTGCGATTGACGGCTATGGGTGAGTTCAGGATAGTGGCGGAGGGGATATCGCGCCGGAACGGCAGCGCGCAATTCCGCGAGACTTCCGCGCACCTGCGGCCCGTAGACGACGCCGGTGAGCCAGGCGGGTTGCTCATTCTTGAGAATCCCGATGAACTCGTCGAGCCAGGCTTGAGTGAATCCCTGGGGCGAAACCCACATCTGAGCGCGCGGATGAAACTTGTGCAGCGACTGCGCCTGCTTTTCGAGCAGAGCCATCAGCACGCGCGGCTGCGTATGTCCGGGATCGCCGCCCGGAACGAAGACCGCATCGACTCGCGGGAGACGGCGAAAGACGTCGGCCCACTCCTCGATCGCGAAGTTTACCGTTTCGGGCTTGGTGTAGTCGGGATCCATCGCCGGATACCAGATCCACACGTCGAGGCCGTACTGGTCGAGCAGCTTCGACATGCCGACCATCATTTCCATGGGCGGCAGCGGGAAGTGCGGGCTGGTGGCCGCATCGTCCGATCGCGGCGGAATCAGCTCGGCGGCGTTCGTGCCGAACACGGCAAGGTCGCGGATATATTGCTCCCACACCGGCAGCGACCAGCCGTCGTAGGAATTGGTCTTGGGGCGATATCCGAGCTGATGCCCGCGCAGCGGGTACTTCGGCGCGGTGGAAACGGCGAAGGCGTCGTCGAGTGTGGCCCGGCCTTCGCCCATGTGCATGGCGCGCAGAAGACGTCCCACGCCAAAGAGCACGCCGCGCGCGTCGTTTCCGGCGACGCGGACCACGCTACCTTGTACGCGGATGCTGTATCCCTCGGCAGGTCCCGAGCCCGTCTCGATCACGACCGTAGGCCCGGTGCCGGCCGATGCGGCGCGAGTCCAGGCAACGCCCGTCCGACGCTGCACCTCTTCGACCAGCATCGTCGCGGCCTTCGAATCAGGCGCAACGAGAACGGCGCGCGTCAGATCGAGCGCGAGGCACGGGAGTGCCAGACAAACGCCAATGAGAAATCGGATCAAAAGATTCGTCGATAGATATTAAACCCGATTCGCAAGTCCTGGCGCCCGTCGGAGATGGATCGCGCCGTGGTGGACGCTTGGTTCGTGGAGAAGACCAGACCGAAGACGTGCCGGTTCGTACGCCGCTGAATGGCGAAGGCGTAAGAATTGCTAGTTCCTGATCGGCGGAAGCCGCCCACGCGCGGGGTCCATTCCGCCACCAGCGCCACTCTCGGCCGGATGCGAATGCTGATCCCCGTGCCGATGGCCGCCTGGTTGTCGCGTTTCTCGCCGGTCGTGAACGGGAAGTCGAAGGTGAGGGTGCGCCTCGGCACCGCGATGCTGAAGGTCGGGACCACGAATAGCTCGGCGCGGTCGCTGAATGTCCGGGAGATGATCGGTTGGAAATTGGTCGTGTGCCGCTGCCCGAAATTCTCTTCGCCCTCCACTGTCGCTCGCAGCGAGAGCGTCACCGGCACGCGCTTGCTCTGCTCGAGCAAACGAACGTGCGGTCCAATCTCGATGGTGCGGTCGAGCGGCGAGCGGTAAGTGACGAACGAGAGCCAGCGCGTGATCCCTGCTTCGATTCCGAACGACGAGAGCGAGTTGCTGTCGAGGCCGAACAGATCGCGCACCAGGCCGCGCTGTCCCGTAAGCGGCTTCGAGAAGCGGTGCGTGAAGTGCATCTCGAGCGAATGCGGCGGGCGGACGTGATTCGTCGGCAGGTTCACGAGGTAATTGTCGAAGGTGGCGACGGTGCGGGCGTCCTCATCGAGGATGGAGCCGGGCGCCGGCCTCGCGGCCGCGACGGGCGCAACCGGAGCCGCGGGAGCCGCGAAGGCCGCGGCCTGCTCGCCCGTAATCTTGACCAGAGTCCCTTCCGCGCGGTTCATCAGAAAGGACTCGTCGCCGATCTGCACCACTGCTTCGTTCTCTTTCGCCGCCGCCCAGACGACCTTTACTTGGCGTCCCTGGGACTCGGCCGTCTTCGACGTCTTGCCGGCCTGGAAGCGGTCGGGAAATTGCGCGCGCAGCGCCGGCGTGATCTGGAATCCTTCCCGGGCGACCGCTTTGCCGAATTCGTTGCGCGGCCCGCCGCCCGCGGGACTGACGTGACAGAGCGCGCATGTGGCAGCCTTCGCGAAGGGATCGTTCATGTAGCGGGCCAGGAACTCGGGACGGGCGAAGGCCGGCGTCGCGGCCAGAACGATGGCAAAGACCAAAACAGTTTTTGTTTTCACGCGCAAAGTCTCCTCTTCCTTTTCAGGGCACGACAGGAATTGTGACTCCAGGGGGACTGGAGAACCCACCAGCGATGACCACCACTTCCGAACTTCCGCTCACCGACGGAACCACCGCATTGATCTGATACAAACCCGCGAGTCCCTGCACGAGTCCCGCGGACATCATGCTCGCCGTCCTCCCGCCGATCATCACGTTCACCGGCGCGACCACTTGTTCCCGGCCGGACGCCGCCAGGCCCGTGTTCGCGGGCGGAGTTGTCGCGCCCAGGCCCGTGCAAAAAATCAGAACGATTTCTCCGGGCTTCGCCGGTCGAGCAGCGTCCACCAGCGAATAATCGGTGTGCAGGATGGCCCCGTTTCCCTTCCCGCTGCTATTCACGGTATAGATTCCCGGAGCGGCGCTCGACAAAGACACCGGTTCTTGCGCGCTGCTGAGCGAGCCCAGGACGATTACGCAGGGCTTCGACCCGCTCTCGCCGATCTCGAAGGGAGCTTGCGCGTTGATTTGCGTGCTCGATACGTAGAGCAGTGGCGCCTGGAATCCGCCGATGTACACCGTCGTCTGCCCGAGCGTGCCCGGCAGCGGAAAAACGTATGCCGCCGCGGAATACGGCCCGCCGGTGGTCAAGCCGGTCCCGTAAATGGTGATCAACTGGCCGGGCGCAATCAGGTTGCCGGGGGCGGGGACAAAACTTGCCGAGCTGACGACGCCTCCGCCGTTCACTTTCGGCGGGCTCCCGGCTGAACGTGCCGTTGCCGTATAGGTGCGATCGCCGTCGACGCTCTTGTCGTTGTTCGCGGCAATGCCGGCGGCGTTGAAGACCACTTCGCCGCCGGACGTACTCGCGGGGGAAGTCCAATTCACGAGAAAGGTGAAGCTCGAGCCGGCCTGGATGGGGGCGTTCAGATGCGATGCATATTGAACCGGGAAACTTCCCGACGTCGCAGTTCCTACGGTGGTGTTGGCGTCGCCCGGCCGCACGGCCAGTGTTCCGGCCTGGCTGCCGTTCGCAAATCGCGCGCTTAGCTCAAATCCCCAGCGAGATCCGGAGGGGTCGGTAATCGTTACCTGCAGCGCATAGGTGGTGTTCAGCGCGTAGGCCGCCGGAGGATTGATGCTCACGCTACCTCCCGGTGGATTTGCGATTCCACCGTGACAGCGCGTGCAGTTCGGTTCGCTAAATCCGCCGGTGAACGCGAGCGGAGGTAGGAGTGAATCCGCCCAGAGAGATGTCGTGCCCGCGATCAGGAAAGCAAAGACCCAACGGGATGGAGTTGGGTTCATGAAACAAGCTCACTTCACCGACATTGTAACCCCGGTCGGGCTCTTGGCCGCGCCAGCGGTGATAATCACAAGCTGGCTCCCGGTGAGGCCCGACGGAACGATGACGTTGATCTGATACAGACCAACGAGAGTTGGAACCAGGCCGGCATACTGAACCGGAGCGTCCTTACCGCCGATGGTGACGGTCACGGCAGCCTTCGCTGAATTAATGCCGGTTGCGGCCGTTCCGCTGGGGACCAGGGTATTGGTCGCGCCCAAGCCGGTGCAATAGATGACCACGATTTCGCCGGCAACAGCGGGATTAGCTGGATTGATGAACGCGTTCGTCAAAGCGTCCAGGATGATCCCGTCGCCCTTTCCGTTCGAGGTGACTGTATAGATGCCGGGCGATGTTGCCGCCAGAGTGAGGTTCACGGCTGCAGTCGTCTGGCTCCCTGAAGTGACGGTGATTTGCTGGGTCCCGGTGTCCGGCAATTCGGTCGGCAATTGGGCGTTGATCTGAGAGTCGTACACATCGAAGAGCGGAATGGGTGTACCGCCAACCTTGACGGTCGTATTGCCGAGAACGGTCGGCATCGGGAGCTTGTCGAGATGGAAAGGCCCACCCACGGTGAGGTTGGCTCCGAAAATGGCAATGATCTGTCCCCGTGCGATCTGGTCATTCGGCGCGGGAGACAGGCTCGCCGAGTTCACGGTCCCGCCTTGGACGATGAGCGGCGCGCCGATAATGTTGAACGTCGCCGATGTCGATGTCCCGCCTCCAGGCGTGGGTGTGAAGACGGTGATGCTCGCGGTTCCCGCCGCGGCAATGTCGCTGGCGAGAATCGCCGCATTCAGTTGCGTCGCGCTGATAAACGTTGTCGTGCGCGCGCTACCGTTCCAGCGAACTACGGAAGTGTTTAGGTAGCTGGTCCCGTTCACAGTGAGCGTGAAAGCGGCCCCGCCCGGCGTCGCCGACGTCGGAGATATCGTGCTAAGCGTTGGAGCAGGATTGCCGGACGCGGCGGTCAGTCGGACTTCGGCCGTATAAATGCGGTCGTTCGTGTCATCGAGGCTGCCGTCCGCTGCGTTCCCGGCGACGTTGAAAATCACGTCGCCCTTGGCGGAGCTCGCCGGAGCGTTCCAGGTGATGCTGAAGGTAAAGCTGGTGCCGACGAAGCTTTGGGCAATATTGTGAGTCGCCCAGCGGATGGTGCCCCCGGACGGAAAGCTGAGCGACTGCTCGGAAAAGACCGCCGTGGCATTGCTTACGTTGGCGAAGTCGCCGGCCTGCGTGCCGTCGGAGAATCGCGCCGATAATTCGAATCCCCAACGCCGGCGGCCGCCGCCCGTATCAGTAATCGTGATCTGGATCGGTACGGACGACCCGGTCGCATACGTCGTGGCGGTCGTGCCGTTGAACGTGAGCGCTACTCGTCCCGGCCCGCTGTTGGCGGACCCGCCCGCGTGACACTCCACGCAGCTATTCTCGCGGAAGCGGGCCGCGCCCGTGTAGCCGGACGGCGGGGGCGAGTTGCCAAAGCAAAAAGCGAGCGCCGGAAACGCCGCGCACAGAAACGCCGTGAGGAATCTCAAAACGATTCGATTCATCCAAGTCCTTCCCACCAATGCTGGCGTGGCATTAACGATCTATCTGAACATCAGAATACCAAAGAAATCCGCGACCGTCCAGTCAGGGAACTCCCTAAAGTGTTTGACGCCGGGGAACAGTTGCGCGTTTCTTTACGCCTGCTTGATCGCTTCCAGGATGCCGTTCATGGACTCGCGGCTCGAAGCTTCTTTGTCCTTGGCGGCGTTCTGATAGTGCGTTTCGAGGGACATCGTTTCCTTGTAGCCGTCCTTCAGCAAGGCGCGGAACTGGCCGACATAGTCGATCTTGCCGCCCATGACGGGTCGCCAAACGCTGCGGTTCGTCGCCGCATCCATCTGGGCGTCCTTCAAATGCATGTGCCAGATGCGCTTCTTATCGAGCAGCGCGTATCCGTCTGGGAACGGGACCGTCTCGCCGGCGGCGTAGGCGTTCCCTGGATCCCAGTTGAGTCCGAGGCCCGGCGACTTCACGGCCTTGAGCATGGCGGCCGATTCCACCGCCGTCGCCACGTTGCAGGCGTGCTCGTTCTCGAGCACCAGGCGCATGCCTTCGCGATGCGCGGTCGCCGCGGCCGTCTCGAGCTCGCTCGCCACGCGGTCGAAGATCGCTTTGGGATCGTTCACGCGCCAGAAGGCGAAGATGCGAATCCGGTCGGTCTTGAAATCCTTGGCCCGGGCGATGGACCGCTCGAGCAGCGCCTTCTGCTTGTCGTAAATGGAGCTGTCCTCGCGCGCGGCTTCGCGGTTGCCGGAACGCAGCATCTCCTGCGTGCCCGGAAACGTGATCTTGAAGAAGGGCGTGTCGAGCACAGAGAGGCGCACATTGTACTTGGCCATCAGGTCCTGGGTGCGCTTCACCTCGTCAGGATTCAGCTCGGTGACGTACTTGCCCAGTACGTTGCGGAACTCCACCCACTCCAAGCCGAATTCTTTGGCCCAGGCCAGAGCCTTCTCAAGGTCGGGAGTAACCTCGTCTGTGATCACGCCGAGTTTGAACTTCTTCAACTCGGCAGACGAAGTCGGCATCGCGCCGAGAGCCAATGCGGCCGTGGCCGCTGCCAGGAAATCACGCCGTTTCATATTGCCTCCTGTTATCGATACCGCCGGGGGCCGCGAGCGACCCGCGTTCCACGAACCGCGTCGGGATGATGACGGGCGCCCTTGGCGAACCCCCCTTCACCCTGTCCTTTAGTTTATCCAAAAGCAGCCTCGCGCAAGCACTTCCAATTTCTTCGGTCGGAACATGGACTGTGGTCAAGGGCGGATCGGTGAGCCGCGACTCCTGGACGTCGTCGCATCCCGCCAGGCTGCAATCCTGCGGCACGCGCAGCCCGGCGCGTCGCAGCGCTCTCCATGCCCCGTAGGCGATGCCGTCGTTGCCGGCCACGACGGCCGTCACCGGCCGCCCGCCCGCGAGCGCCGCTTCCATGGCGCGGTCGCCGTAGCTCACTCCATAGTCGCGGATGTCGCTCGACTGCGGCTCGGTGTACTCGTGACAAGGCAGATGGTGCGCCTTCATCGCCTGGCGATAGCTCTCCGCGCGACGCTCGAACCACGGCACGCGGATGTCGCCGAAGTACCAGATGTACCGGTGGCCGAGCGAGATCAACCGCTCCATCAATTGGCGCGACGAAGGCCCGTCGTCATAGTAGACCGCGTCGGCGCGACGCGACCTGCCTCCGCCGACCAGGTTGTTGCCGAACATGACGTAGGGCACGCGCAGGTGATCCATAGCCTCGACGAAATTGGGATAGTTCGTGCCCGAGAGGATGAAGCCGTCGGCGATGCCGCGATGCCGGAGAATCCGCGGCAAAGCCAGCTCGCCGGGAGGCGTCGAGCGCTCGTAATGAAGATTGGTGAAAACCACGTCGTGGCGGCTCTGGCTCAGATAGCGTTCGACGCCGTAGAGCACGCCGGAGTGAAATGGATTCATGAAGTCGCGGTTGCTGAGCAGGAAGCAGACCATCTCCGTCGACTTCATCACCAGGCGCCGCCCCGTGGCGTTCGGACGGTAGCCAAGTTGCGCGATCACCGCTTGCACGCGCTGGCGTGTGGCGGCCTGCACGCGGCGCGATTCGTTCAGCACTCGCGACACGGTGGCGATTCCCACGCGCGCCTTGCGTGCCACGTCTTTGATGGTGACGTGCTTGTCCATTGCTAAATCTCGTTCTGCTGGATCTTCCCGACGACGAAGATCAGAATCAGCGCCGCGGTCGGATGGAGAAGCCCGGCCGCCGTGAAAACCGGTCCATAAGAGAAGCGCGAGACCACGTACCCGATCATCAGTTGCGTCAGGAAGCCTCCGGCCGACGCGCCCACGCCTGTCAACCCGGAGACCGACGCCACAACGCGCGGCGGAAACAGGTCCGCAGGCAAGGTCAGCATGTTCGTCGACCAGCTCTGATGCGCGAACGTGGCCAGACTGATGAGGGATACGGCCACGACGCCGCTCTGCGCTGTGACGACGAAGAGCGCCGCCGGCATGAGGAGCGCGCTCGCAACCATCACCGTCTTGCGCGCCCGGTCCACGTTCCATCCACGAGCGATCAGGTAACTCGATGCGCCGCCGCCGATCAGGCATCCGAGGTCCGCGGTCAGGAACGGAAGCGAGGCCCCGAGCGCCATCTCCGCAAGCGAGAATCCGCGTTTGTCGACCAGGTATTTCGGCAGCCAGAAGATGTAGAACCACCACACCGGATCGGCGAGAAAGCGCGCCAGGATCATGCCCCAAACCTGGCGGTACTCGAGCAACTGGAGCCAGGGAAGCTTCTGCGCCGCGGGCTTGGCCTCGTCCTCGAGCACCGGCTTCTTGCTCCACGGAACGGCGAGCCAGGCGATGAGCCAGAGCATTCCTAATCCGCCGGCGAGCACGAAACTATTGCGCCAGCCGTAGGCTTGCACCATCGGAACGATAACCAGCGGAGCGAGGAAGGCCCCGGTGCCCGATCCGAAATTGAAAATGCCCGTAGCAAAGGCGCGCTCGCTCTCCGGAAACCACTCCGAGATGACTTTGATCGCCGCGGGCCAGTTCCCCGCTTCTCCGAGGCCGAGCATCACGCGCCAAAACGCAAAGCTCATCCAGCCGGTGGCGAAACGATGGCAGATGGTGGCGATCGACCAGAGCACCAGGATCAGCACAAAGCCCATGCGGACACCCACCACGTCGAGCGCCGCGCCGGCCAGCGCCTGTCCCACCATGTAAGCCAGCTGGAAACTGGTGGTCACATAGCTGTATTCCTGGTCCGACATGTGGAACTCCTTCGAGATCACCGGAGCGATCACCGAAAGAGTTTGCCGGTCGACGTAGTTGATGATGGTGACGAGGCAGAGCAGCCCGGCGACAATCCAACGCAGGTTGGAGAGGCGCGCCAAGTTCAGTTCCGGATCCAGCAGTGGCGCGGATCGTCGGACCAAGCGCCGTAGCGGCGCTCCTGCCCGGCCAGCGCCCATGTGTAGTTCAGCGTGTAGCCCGGCGCCGCCACCACCGGGTGATAGCCGCGCGGGATGACTACGGTATCGCCGTCTTCAACCACGCATGCTTCGTCCATCGGTTGCGGATCGTCGGGATGGGTGTAGATGCGCATGAAGCCGAAGCCCTGAGCGGGCGTGATCTGGAAGTAGTAAATCTCTTCCATCGGAACTTCGCCCGGTGGATTGTAGCGATCGTGCTTATGCGGCGGGCTGGAGGACCAGTTCCCCGGCGGATTCACCGTCTCGCCGACGATGAGCCGCTGCGCGGCAATTTTCTCGCCGATGGAAGTGTAGACGGTGCGAATCCAGTTGTCGCGGCCGACCTTGTTGACCATGGCCTGCTCGGGCGGGATCGCGACGGGCGCTTGCTTCACGCCGTTCGCCGGCGCCGAGAAGACGCCGATCGTGGCGTCGCCTTCCATCTTGTACTCAGTACCGGGCGGAAGATAGATCATCGCCGGCGCGCCGTCGAAAGCATCGCGCCGTCCGCCGACATCCAGGCTGACGCCTTTTGTCGCGACTCCGCCCGCTTCGAGCACGCCGGCGGAGGTGGAGACGCGGCAGCGCCCGGAAAAAACATCCATGGCGACTTCCTTGTCGCCCGTTTTTCCTGAGTAGTTGCCTTGAAGGATGAGTCGTCCGAAATCGATGTATTTGAGAGCGGCGATCGGGGTAAAACCGGGAACTTTAGGAGGAGATTTGATCAATAAGCTCATGACAGGAAAACGTTACCACCATTCAGAGGGTAACGCCAGTCTTGAAGATCGCGATCTCCCGCATCCCGTTGAGCTCGTTTCGCACTTGGCGGCCGCCGGCGACTTCGACAATCAAACTCATCAACGCCTCGGGCGAGCCTTCGACGGCGTTGAAGTCGATCCACTTGGGCTTCCGCTCAGCGAGCGCGCCGTTGCTCGCGATTTTCAACGTCGGGACGGCGCTTCCGAGCGGCGTCCCGCGGCCCGTGGTGAACAGAAGCAGCGTCGCGCCGGCGACGACTTCCGCCGTCACCGAGACGGCGTCGTTTCCCGGCGCGGTCACCAGCGCCAGTCCGCGCTTGCGAACTGGTTCTCCGTAACCGAGAACGTCCGTCACCGTGGCGCGTCCGCCCTTCTGCACGCAGCCGAGGGATTTTTCCTCGAGCGTCGTGATGCCGCCTTCCTTGTTGCCCGGCGCCGGGTTTTCGTAGATGGGCTGGTTGTGCGAGATGAAATAATTCTTGAATCCGTTGATCATCTCCACGGTCTTGCGGAAAACCTCGGCGTCCTGGGCGCGGTCCATGAGCAGTTGCTCGGCGCCGAACATCTCCGTCACCTCGGTCAGGATGGCCGTGCCGCCCCACGCCGTGACGCGGTCGGTGATGGCGCCGCAGAGCGGATTGGCGGTGATTCCGGAGAATCCGTCGGAGCCTCCGCACTTCATTCCGACGACCAGGTCCGAGGCCGGACAACTCTCGCGCCGGAACTGGCCCGCGTAAGCGGCGAGTTCCTCGAGCTTCTCCATGCCGGAATCGATTTCGT
>CAZRND010000061.1:0-18395 GCA_964601345.1 uncultured Acidobacteriota bacterium
TAGTAGGAGTAGAACATCAGGCTGGGACGCACCTGGTATTCGAATCCGGCGATCGCCGAGCTGGCATGAATGGGTGACGGGGCGCCGTCGGGACGCACTATGAAGTCGGGTCCTAACCCGAAGATGTATCGACCGCCCCCGTCGCTATGAAAAGTGTTGACGACGAATCGCAGGTTCTTGGTGGCTTCCACGTTGAAGTTCACCGAGCCGCCGACGCCGTTCGCCGCGGAAGTAATGCCCGTCGCCGGCGTGTACGTCTTGAAGGCGCGCACCAGTCCGGCGACTTCGAAGTGCATGTGCCGGCCGGCGATCTTGGGATCGTAGGCGACCTTGGCGATCAGGTCGGGACGCGCGTTCGGCGTCGACGTGGCCGCGCCGGTGCCGGCGATGTCCGCCTGGCTGGCGTAGATCGACGAGCTGCCGCCCGGCAGCAACACCGCGCCGGTCAGGAACTGCTCGGGGTTCTCGGCCGAGAGTCCGACGGCCCACTTCTCGTTCGGATGGTAGACCAGGCGAATCTGCGCCTGGCGCGACCAGGTCAAACCGACCTGGTAGTTCGTGTCCATGTTCTGAGTGATGAAGAGATCGGAGGGTACCGGCGAGAGGCCGTTGCGGTTCGGGGTGAGCAGGCTCCAGGATTGGCCGCCGAGCACTTCAAACTTGTCTCTCCGCACCTGCACCCAGTAGAGGCGCATGCGCAGGCTGTTGCTGTTGCTGGTGACGAAGCCGGTGGTCGGCTGGAATCCGAGGAAGTCCGACTCGACGTAGCCGACGACCTTGTTTCCGGCCACTACGGAGTCGGCCTTCAGAGTGATGCGGGAATTCTGCGCGCTGAAGCGCGATTCCCCGAGGCGTCCCGCCGCGGCGTTCGAGAAGGGCAGCGATCCGAAGGAGCTGCCGATTCCGCTGCCGAGGTTCGTGGAGCGGTAGACGGCGGTGAAGTCCATAAAGCCGCCCAGCGTAAAGTCGGCGTCGCCGATGCGAATCGCCAGCGGGCCCGGCTTGGGGCTCTCCACAACGTTCTTGACGACCGGCGCAGCAGCGGCGGCGGCAGGGGATTCCGGTGCCGCTTTCGCGATGGTCACGGGCTCGCTCACCTTCTTGGTGAGCTGCTCGAGGCTCTGGGTCAGCTTCTGGATGGTGGCCTGTTGATCGGCAATCTGGCTCTCGAGGCTCGCGAGGATCTCTTCGGTGGTGGCCTTCTTGGCGGCCGGACCTTCCGCGTTCACAAATGCCGCGCCTAGCAGGCCGGCGAAAACCGTAAGTACGAGGACGTGCTTTTTCATTGCATGCTCCATTTCGAAAGTTATTTTTTGCTCTTCTTGAATTCCTCGGCGAGCCATTTGGGGGCTTCCGAGAACCGGACCGCAACGGCCAACCCGCGACCGTAGGGCATCAGCGCCACAATCGTGCCTTCATTGGCGTCCTTCTCGAGCACCGGACGCACCTGCAAGTTCCGCGTGCCGGTGATCGGGAACTTCACCTGGAAGACGGCGATGTCGGCGCTTCCTGCCACAATGTTCGTCTTCTCGCTCTGCGGCTTCGCGCCTTTCGTTTCGGCGACGACAGCAATGTTCATTGGGCGAGCGGCCGGAAACAGGTTCAGCAGCCGGCTCAGGGGGGGATCGTTCGATTCCGGGGCGGCGCCAACCGCGGGGGCAGCCGGTACATCGACTTCACGCCACCAATCGGGGCGGGCCAGCTTTTGCGATCCAGCTTCAATTGCGTTCGACAATGCCATAAGACCTCCGTGGCCGCTCTCCGGGCGGCTCGCGCTGTCTAAGGCACGGCGATTGCCAAATCGTTCGCGCCGCGCGAAAACACTGTTACGAGTTTGTGTTGATTACGTTTAGCGACAGCGAGGCCCGATTCTCGATCGCGCGAGAGAATCTCGCAAATGGATGAGACAGTCCATGTCGTGGACGCCGGAGCAGGCCTTTGGTCCTGGCGAAAAGAAGCTAAGTGTTAGTGACGACTGGAAGAAGCAAGTCTGGCAACCTCCGTGCAATAGGGTCGCGTGGATTCAGATGTAAGGCTGCAACTCTGAGGAGAGAAATGGGCGTCGGAACACAATTGGAATTGACCGGAGCGGAACTGAAGCTGCTGCAATCGTTGCTGCTCCAGGAATGCGGCGTATATAACGATGAGTCGTGTGTGCCGTTCCTCCAGGAACGAGTGCGCCAGCGCATGGATGCCAGGCGCACGGAGCGTTTCTACGACTACTACAGCCTGTTGACCAGCCGCGAAGGGAAGAAGGAGCTCTCCGAGCTGCTCGATAACGTGAGCCGCCGGGAGTCGACCTTCTTCGACAACAAAGCGCAGCTCGATCTGTTTCAGAAAGTCGTGCTCGAGGAACTGCTGCGGCGCAAACACGCGCGCCGCGACTGGACTTTGAAGGCCTGGAGCGCCGGCTGCTCGACCGGACAGGAAGCATTCACCATGGCGATCCAGATCGCCGATGCCCTGGCCTACTATTACTTGAGCAATCCTCTGCCGCAGGAAGCATCCCCGGTGAAGCCGCTGGTTCCGCCGCCATGGCGCGTGGAGATACTGGCTTCGGACATCAGTTACTCGGCGCTGCAGACCGCCCAGGCGGGCGTCTACTTCGAGCGCCACATGGCCGGCGTGGAGTATGCCCACCGGCTCCGCTATTTCGACAAGCTCGGCGAACAATACGCCATCCGGAAGTCGCTCCGGGAGCTGGTCCACTTCGATCTGCATAACCTGAAGACCGAGTTTCTGCCGCAGCAAAACGACATCCTCTTCTGCCGCAACGCGCTCATGCGCTTGAATCAGGAAGAGAAGATCCGGCTGCTGGAGAAACTGCATCGCTGCCTGAATCCCGGCGGATACCTGTTTGTGGGACAGTCGGAGAGCCTCTTCGGTCTCACCGACAAGTTCCGCATGATCCACCAGGACAACGGCACGGCCTACCAGCGGATCGACTGACGATAAGGAACAACGAGGAGAATGCATGGCATTTGAAACATTAGTGCGAAAAGAAGATGGGCAGCCGCTGCGCTACCTGGTGGTAGACGACTCGGTCTTTGCCCGCAAGAACCTGCAGAGGATTCTCGGCATGTTCGGCGGAGAAGTGGCCGGCGAAGCCGGCGACGGGCGCGCCGCGATCGAGGCGTATCACCGCCTGCAGCCCGACCTGGTCCTGATGGACGTGACCATGCCCGACATGGAAGGCATCGAGGCCGCCGAGCAGATCATTACCAGCTTCCCGCAGGCCCGCATCGTCATGGTCTCCTCGGTCGGTTACCAGGAGAACATCACCGAAGCGCTTCGCAAGGGCGCGCTGCACTTTGTGCAAAAGCCGCCCAAACCGGAACTGCTCTACGACGTCATCAAGAGCGTGCTCAAGTGAGAATCGAACTCATCCAACCGTTTATCAACGCTGCGGACGCGGTCTTAGCGGACATGATGCAGGGGCGCGTGCAGATCACGCAGGTGGCCATGGAAGAGGGCGCCTACCGCCGCCATGGAGTTGCGGCGAGCGTGGCGATCCACGGCGACATCGAGGGGCACATCATTTTTGACCTGGAGACCGAGGCCGCCGCGTGCATCGCCCGCGTCCTCACCGGGGGCTCGGAAGAGCTGAACGATCAGATCGCCGCGGAAACGGCCAGCGAGTTGGCCAACATGATCGTGGGAAATGCCGTGACGCTGCTCAACGATCAGGGCCACCACTTCAAGGTCCTGCCGCCCGAGCTGCATACCGCCGAGCATGGATACGCCGGCACCAGCCAGAGCGAAGCTCTGGTGATGTGCTTCGACACGCCGGGCGGAAAAGTTTACCTGAACGTGGCGTTGGACTATAGCAGCCGTCGCTGAACTATAATGCTCTTGGTTTAAGAAACCGAGGTCTCTGGTGTCCCAAGCGGAAGTGTTGTTGATTGACGACGAGCCCCAGCTTCGCGCCACGGTGCGCCGTTTTCTGGAAGCTCGCGGCTACAAGACGCGCGAAGCGGAGGGCTGCGTCTCGGCGCTCGAAGCGTGCAAGGACTCCCGGCCCGACGCCATCCTGCTCGATTACTCCATGCCCGACGGCGATGCGCTCACGCTGCTGCCGAACATCCGCGAGATCCACTCCGACGTACCCGTAGTGATCCTAACCGCTCACGCCACCGTCGACCTGGCCGTCCAGGCGATGAAGATGGGCGCCGAGTATTTCCTGACCAAGCCCGTGGAGTTGCCGACGCTGCACCACATCCTGGAACGGGCCATGGAGAATCAGCGCAACCGGCTGAAGGTGGTGGCCAATGAATCCCGCATTTCGCGCGAATTTCTGGACGCCTTCCTCGGACAGGGAACGGCCATCCGGCGGCTTGCGTCGATGGCCGAAAACGCGCTGCGCACCGACGGACCGGTCCTGGTTCAAGGCGAGACCGGCGCCGGCAAGGGCACTCTGGCCGTGTGGCTACACAAGAACAGCTCGCGGTCGAAGGAGCCGTTCGTCGATTTGAATTGCGCCGGACTTTCGAAGGATCTGCTCGAGAGCGAGCTGTTCGGATACGAGCGCGGCGCGTTCACCGGCGCCGTAGCCGACAAGTCCGGATTGCTCGAAGTGGCGCACCGCGGCACGCTCTTCCTCGATGAAATCGGGGACGCCGCGCCGCTGGTGCAGGCCAAGCTACTAAAGGTCCTCGAAGAAAAACGCTTTCGGCGGCTGGGGGACACCCGCGACCGGCAAGTCGACGTCCGCCTGATAGCGGCCACGCATCACGACCTGCGCACGCTCATCGCCGAGGAGAAATTCCGCAGCGATCTTTATTTCCGCATCAGCACCGTGCTGCTCAAGATCCCCGCTCTCAAAGAGCGCCCCGAGGACATCGCGCAGATCGCCCGAACGCTGCTCGAGAAGATCGCCGTCAACCTGAAGCACGCCGAGATCGAGCTGACCGGCGATGCCCTCGCCGCGCTGCAGCGATACTCTTGGCCCGGCAACATTCGCGAGATGCGCAACGTTCTCGAGCGCGCCGCGCTGCTCACCGAAGACGGCACCATCCGCGCGCAGCATCTGCACTTTGAATTTGCGACGCCGCCGGTCACCGGCGGAGCGGCCGCCGCCGTGAAGGACAGCAGCCTTACGCTTTCCGATGTCGAGCGTATCTACATCGAAAAGGTCATCGACGAAGAAGGCGGCCGGATCGAGCGCGCCGCGCAGCGACTTGGAATTCCCCGCAGCACTCTTTACAAGAAGATCAAGGCCATGGGCCTGGCAGTCTCAAAAGCGCTCTAGCCGCTCTCGCAGCGAGATAAAACGGCTTCGCTCTTCCCCTCATCGTTCTCTTAACAATTCCCTAACACGCAGCAAACGCAGCGGTTAGCAAAACTCCCCTGAGGGCGGGGAGTTTGGCAGTCCCGGTGCATCTTCTGCCGGCATGAAGGCGAAGATTCTAATTGTGGATGATCTCCAAGAAGTGCTCGTAACGATGAGACGGCACTTCGAGGCTCACGGCTTCCAGGTGGACTGTGCCACCGAACTGGAAGAAGCCGAGGCCCTTCTCGGAGCAAACAAATACTCAGTCTTAATTACTGACCTGCAACTGACGCCGGTACGGAGCAACGAGGGGCTGGCGATTGTTCGCCACGCCCACCATGAGTCGCCCGAGACCCGCGTCATTATGCTGACCGCGTACACGACGGAGGAAGTAGAGAGAGAAGCCAACCGTTACGGGATTGCGTCCTTCTTGAAGAAGCCGGTGTCCCTCTCGCTGTTGCGCCGCAAAGTTCTCGAGAGCTTGGGGGAGCCGGTAAACGAATGAGCACCTTACTTGACGCTATTTTGACGCCCGCGGGCCTGTCGGCGGTGTTTCAACCGATCTTCGACGTCCAAGGGACCTCGGCCAAAGTGCACTCGCTCGAATGCCTGGTGCGCGGGCCGAAGGGAACCTCGGCGGAAGCGCCCAATATTCTGTTTTCCTACGTGCGGCTCAAGCGCGAGGAGATCGCCGTGGATCGCGCCTGCCTGACCGCAGTGCTGCAAGCTGCCTCGGCGCTGCCCTCCGAGCCGCGCATCTCGGTGAACGTACACGCCTCGACGCTGTGGCGGGATCACGGCTTTCTGGAATTCCTGAAGCGCCTGACCGACAGGTGCGGCATCGCGCCGGCCCGGCTGACCGTGGAGATCATCGAGCACGCGCCCTTCTGGGACGTGGACGGCATCTGGCGGGCGATCGAAGACCTGCGCCAGTGGGGATCGCGTGTGGCGATCGACGACGTCGGCGCGGGCCAATCCAACTACAACATGATTCTCGACTGCTGTCCCGACGCCCTCAAGGTGGATGCTTACGCCGTGAAGGGCTGCCACGCCGATCGGCGCCGCGTGGCCGTGCTGGAATCGATTCTGACGCTGGGACGCCGGCTGGGCTCCCAGATCATCGCCGAGGGAATTGAAACCGTGGCCGACCTGGAAGTGCTCATGCAGCTCGGCATCCAACTCATCCAAGGATACATGCTGGCCAGGCCCATGACAGCCGAAGCTCTGTTGCAGAGCGGCCTGCTGCTGCCGGGTTGCACCATCAAGGTCCAGCGCGACCCGGAGGGCGACATCGCTCCGCCCACCGTTTGGCCCGTGGGATTGACCAGCCTGGTCGCCAGCTAGATTCAAATCGCGAACGAGGTAAAAGAATGAACCGAAAAAAACTACTTTTGGTTGACGACTCGACCACCGCGCTCCTGATGGAGCAGATGATCCTGAAGAACCGTCCCAACCTCGAGCTGATCGTGGCGAACGACGGGCAGGAAGCGGGGGAGGAGACGGTCGCCGAACAACCGGACCTGATTGTCAAGGATGTGGTCATGCCGCGCATGACCGGAATCGAGGCCTGCAAGCGCATCCGCCAGATCGAGGGCTCGCGCCACGTCCCCATCATCCTGGTGACCACGCGCGGAGAACCCGAGAACGTGGAGATTGGATATGCCAGCGGCTGCAGCGACTACGTCACCAAGCCCATCAACGCTTCGGAGCTGGTGGCCAAGATTGAAGATTTGATCGCCGTCACTGAGGGGAGCTTGGGATGAGCATCGAGATCGCGGAAGAACAGCGCATCAATCTTGAGGAGCAGAACACTTCCCTCACGACGCTCTACGTAGCCTGCCAGCGCCTGCACAGCTCTCTCGACCGGCGCGACGTGCTTCTGACGGTGCGCGAAATCATCGCCAACCTGATCGGCTGCGAGCAGTACGCGCTATTCGTTCTCCGTTCCGACGGGGAACTGCACCTGACCGACTCGTGGGGGCTCGACGAAGGCTTCCTCGAAGAGCTGTGGCCCGGCCGCGGTCTCATCGGCCGCGCCGTGGAAGCCGGCGAGATATACATTCGCCGGGGCCAGGACGATTGCTACGTGGCGGACGCCGAAGCCGACTTGACCGCCTGCATTCCCCTGAAGCGCAACGGGGAAATTGCCGGCGCCGTGGCGCTGTTTCGGCTGCTGCCTCAGAAATTCGAACTCAACGAGCTCGACAAGGAGCTGTTCCGCCTGCTCGAGACGCATCTGCCGTTGGCGCTCTACTGCGCCGATCTGGAAGAACAGGCGACGAGCCGCAAGGGAGCGCGCGCGTGAGCACGGTGGCCCAACAGACCTGGGTGGAGCAGGCGCCCGCATCGACGTTGCGAAGCGTGTACCTGCATCCGGGCCAGCTCCACGTCGCCACCCAGCCCTCGGTGGTGACGACGATCCTCGGTTCCTGCGTCGCGGTGTGTGTTTGGGATCCGGCGCGCGGAATCGGCGGCATCAATCATTACCTGCTGCCCACCGGCGTAAAGACGGCGGCCAACGGGCTGCGCTACGGGAACGTGGCGATCGAGAACCTGCTCGAAGCCGTGGTCCGCTCGGGCGCGAGCCGCGTGAACCTGCTGGCGAAACTCTTCGGCGGCGCCTGCGTCCTCGACGCGATGCGCGGCAAGGAGAATCACCTGGGCGCGAAGAACGTGGAAATAGCCCGCAAGATGCTGGCCGAAGCCGACATTCCGGTGGTGGCGTCCGACGTATGCGGCGGGCGCGGGCGCAAGCTGATCTTTTATCCGCATCAGGGATCGGCGCAAATCAAATTACTGTGAGGTGAGCGAAATGGAACTCGATTTTGACGCATTGCTGCAAACCTTCAAGGCGGAGGCCGACGAGAACCTCGGCCGCATGGAAGAGGCCCTGGTGGCTCTCGAAGACTCGCCCGAAGATACGAACCTGTTGCACACCATTTTTCGTGTCGCGCATACCCTGAAGGGCAACGCCGCGGCGCTTGGATACACCGGCCTGACTGAGTTCGCTCACAAGCTCGAGGACAGCCTCGATCTTCTGCTGAAGGGCAAAGCCCATACCTCGACCGGCCTGATCACCGCGCTGCTGCAGTCCGTGGACGCCATGCGCACGCTGATCTCGGAAGCGATGGCCGGCAACGTGGAGATGCAGGACGCCCAGAAGGAATTGCTGGCGACCTTGACGGACGAAGTGAGCGGCAAGGCGCAGGCCGTCCCGGCCGCCGCCGAGCGGCGTCACGCCGCCGGTCGCCGCGACGACGACGCGCAGGGCTGGAGCGAGCGCACGCAAACGCTTCGCGTTCACATCGACAAGCTCGACCGCATGCTCAACCTGACGGGCGAGATTGCCATTGCCCGCGGCCGCCTGCGCCAGATGCTCGACGAGCTGGCCGCGCGCGGCGGCGAGGGAGTGCTCGAGGTCCATCGCGACGCGGACCGGCTCTTCCTCGACCTGCAGGAATTGGTAATGAAGATCCGCATGGTGCCGATCGGCCCTATCTTCCGGCAGCACATCCGGACGGTGCGCGATCTGGCGACCTCGTCGGGCAAGCAGGCGCGCCTGGAGATCGAAGGCGAGGACGTCGAAGTCGATACGTCGGTGGTGAATTTGATCCGCGATCCGCTGACGCACATGCTGCGGAACGCCGTGGATCACGGCATCGAGAGTCCGCAGCAACGCCAGGCGGCGGGCAAGAGCGCCGTCGGGCTGGTCTGCCTGCGGGCGTTCCACGAAGCCGGCAACATCGTCATCCAGCTAACGGACGACGGCGGCGGTCTGAGCCGGGAACGAATCCTCGAACGCGGCCGGTCCCGCGGGTTGATCTCCGAGTCGGACAAGCTAACCGACGCGGAACTCTACCGGCTGATCTTCGAGCCGGGTTTCTCCACGGCGCAAACGGTCACGGATGTTTCGGGCCGCGGCGTGGGCATGGACGTGGTGCGCCGCAACATTGAAGCGTTGCGCGGCACGATCACCGTGGACACGAAGGAAGGCGCCGGCACGACGCTGACGATCCGCCTGCCGCTGACGCTGGCGATCATCGAAGGATTCCTGGTGGGCGTGGCGGGCGAGACGTACGTCCTGCCGCTCGACGTGGTTGTCGAGTGCGTGGAGCTGCCGGCCGCCGAGCGGACGCACAACACGCGCGAGGGCATGATCAATCTGCGCGGAAAGTCGCTACCCTATCTGCGCCTCCGGCACCTGTTCGGCGCGGAAGGCAAGCAGCCTGCGCGGGAGCAGATCGTCGTGGTGCAGCATCACGAGCAGCGCGCGGGCCTGGTGGTGGACGCGCTTTACGGCGAGAACCAGACGGTGATCAAGCCGCTCGGCAAGGTCTTCGAAGGCCTGGAAGGCGTGAGCGGATCGACGATCCTCGGCAACGGCCGCGTCGCGCTGATTCTGGACGTGCCCGCGATCGTGCGCAGCGTCTCGGAGCAATCAGAGACCGTCGCGGCGTAGACAGACTGCTCCTTCCTCCTATCGGCGAATAGGAGGACCATCCCACCGAAAACTGCGGGCGCGTGGACGACGGCATGCGTTCAACAGTCTGATACCGGCCCATATCATGCCTTCCAGCACCGCGTTTGACAAGCCAGCCGGTAGACGATAGGCTAACCGTAGAACCTTATGAACGTGACTCTTACACCGCAGCTCGAACGCTTGGTTCACAAGAAAGTAAAGGCTGGCCGATACACCTCTGCCAGCGAAGTGGTTCGGGAGGCGTTACGCTCCCTGGAGGAGAGAGACATACGGCTGGGTTTCCGGCGACAGGAGATTCGAAGCAAGATCTCAGAAGGTCTCGCCTCGTTGCGCAGGGGGGAAGGCGTGGATGGTGAGCAAGTTTTTCGCAGGCTTGATGCAGAGCTAGCGGCCCTCGAAAAACAACGGGCGAAATAACCCGATGAAGAGATACGTTCTCTCGGCGCCTGCCGAGAGAGATCTGAATGCCATTGTTGCGTTTCTCATAGATGAAGCCGGCCCCAGAATTGCACGCAGGATCCTTGGGGACATCAAGAAGGCTGTTGGTCTAGTCGCAGAGTATCCGGAGTTGGGTCACGTCAGGAAAGACCTGACGGAAGCGCGGCTCAAGTTCTGGACGGTCCATTCGTATTTGATCGTTTACGACCCTGCGAGCAAGCCGATCCAGATCGTGCGAATCTTCCATGGCGCTCGAGACGTCGAGCGCTTCCTTTAACTGAGCGGCCCACCGGATGACTTGATCCGCAGTCTCCTTGGGCAAACGGCGCATGCTCTGCACCAACTCCTCTTCCTTGCCCGTTCACTCAATCATGCCTAGAGATAATAAGTCTTCACGAAGAGCCCGCGCGTATCTGGGTTTCGCCGCCGGTCTGGTGCAAAGCGACCTTCACAGGCGTAGATAGGTGTAAGGGCTCTTGTCGATTAGTTTGGCTGCGTCCGACCGGCTCTTGCATCAAGCGGCAACTTTGGGACCGCTGCCGAAGAATCGAGTGCGGCGGCTTTAACGACGATCGCCTTGCAAAGGCCGGCGTCCCTACAGCTATGCTTGGCGCTTCGCGGATTCAACTGCAAGCGTCGTCGCGGCGTAACTTCCTTCAATTCTTTTTCTGAAGCCGCCGCAAACCTTCCCGGGCGACCTGACCTTCGAGTCCGGTCTCCTTCGCCGCTCTCTCCAAAGCAGGCTTGGCCCGCGGATCATCCAGGTACGCAAGTGCAATCAGGGCGCCCAGCCTGTTCAGCGAGCTCTCATCGGGAGCGCGTGGCCATTTCGCTAGCGCCTGAAGAAGCGATGGCGTGGCATCAGGACCGATTTCAATCAACGCGTGAATGGCCGGGGAAGAAGTCGTAAGCGGCCAATCGCCTAGCCGGACAGGTCCGGGTCCCATGGAGATGTTCTCGACCAGGAATGGTATGGCCTCCTTCGTGCGAAGTCGTCCGAAAATCTCGGCCATGGGGAGGGAAGGCACATTGGACTAACCGGATAGACACTTGGAGGACCATCTTTGCACTTCGTCCAGTCGCCTTGGGCTGGGCAGTTCCCCCAAGCCAGAAGCCACGGCAGAACCTGAGCGGGCGATGCGACCACGCCTTCGATTGTGGCTCGACGCACCCCGGGCTTCGTACTGCACAAGGATATCGCTAGCTTCTTTTTGGCTTCCAGACTCCCCACGGAGGCATGCGACTGGGCCACAAGAATGAGGGTCACGCCGATGGCGGGGATACAACAGTTCACTGGGACGACTTTTCGCGCGCATCAAGGCGCTTCAGAGCAGTACTAACGTAGTTTTGTTGTTCGGCGAGGCCATTTCTCACGCTCCGAAGGAAGTTCCGCACCCTAGGCCCGTTCATCTGCGAAATGGTGAAAAGTAGGTCCATGCGACCACCCTCACCGACCGGCCCAACATAAGCCGATATCAGCGGATCGACAGCCGGTTCGCCGATAGCGATGAGGGCTCGAATGGCCGGCGATTCACGCAGGATTGCGCTAAAGCTAGTAGCGTCACCCAACGACCAGTCGGGACGAACGCTGATGTTTGAAATCAGGAACGGAATTGCGGCCTTGGTCCGCCATTGCTCGAAAGCCAGAGTCATCCCGAGGGCAAGATAGCGCGGATTGCTGACCGGCGGGGGATTCGTGGTCCACTCGAGTAGCAGCGGCTCCGCTGTCTTCCGAGTGCGCACAATCTGCTGCACAGCAGCATCCTGAGTCTTGGGATCCGCCAAGCGTCGAGTCAAATCAGCAGCATCCTGCTGAGGACCTGCCGGCGCGGGCAATGCAAATGCCAGCGTAAGCACGGCTGCCGCGCAAACGCCGGTCCTGCTTCGTCGAGCAGTCGCGAGGGGTTTCATGGTTCTCTTGGTGTCCATTTTGCTCCACCGCTTCGATCGATTCTCACTTCCATCAGTATAGCGCGCCGTGACAGCTCGCGTGATCTCTCACAAAGGAGTATAATAGGAGCAAGGAATGAGGAGATTCCGAGTATGGCAAGAATCCAGCCCGTGCTGAGTCCCGCAGAGGCGACCCTCGTGGATCAAATGGCCGAGATCACTCGATCGAAGCGGACCGATGTGATCAAACACGCCTTGGCCGTCTATCATTGGTTCGTCCGGCAAGCGATCACCGGTAGCCGCGTCGTGGCGCGGAAACCAAGCGGCGAGGAAGTGGCGCTTGAAACGGCCGAGCTTGCGGCTTTGGCGGGTCAAGGGCACCGCTTGAGTCCGCAGGAGCTTGGGCTCCTGTCGAAGCAGCTAGGTGCCACGCGAAATCCTGCGGAAGCCGCCCGCCTGAAGGAGCGGCTGACCCGCGGATTCTATGGAATCTAGGGAATCTAGATCTAGATCCGGCCATGCCTAAAGTTCGCCGGCGAAGTGTCCCGCCTGCCTTATTCCAGCACCTATTGGATCGCGTTCACCAACGGAAGATCGATACCTCCCAGTTAAAGTTGCTGGCGGAGTGGTTAGATCAAGAGCCGGAGGTTCCGGAGGGTGACTGGTATCGACGTTTTCCCGGCATGACTGTCTGCGGGAAGGGGGAATTGATCAAGACGTTCTTGTTGCCCTCGCAGACTCCCTTGGGACAAAAGCTGTCTTAGTGGTCTGCTTACTGCGCGATTGAAGCACTCAACCAAAAGGTCGCCCCGCTTGTGATGTCGCAGCGCGAGCTCACGATAATCGAGTCCTTCCCGGTAGATACGTCATAAAGTCCCAAGCTATCCCAATCAGAGTACTTGCAACGACCAATATTTCCATGCAATAGGAACCTAGAGTCGGGCGACCAAGTTACTCTCCGGCTCACCAACGGTAGCTTCCGCTGATTCATCGTGCTAGCGTCCCAGATCGACACCCGAGCGTTGTTATCGCCAACGGTTACGATCCACCTTCCATCGGGTGACCAGGAACCCTCCGAATAGCGCCCGAGAGCCTTACTGGAGCCGCTAGCCAAATCAATGAGCTCCAACTGCAGGTTATGATAGGCGAGCACCTTCGTTTTATCCGGAGCGATTGCGACCCCAGACCAGGTGCTGAAGCGGGTTTCGCAACTTGGGATGCTCACGATTTTTCTCGCTTTGCCGCTAAGGACATTAAACTCGATCAACCCGCACTCGTAAGGCTTGGTAGAGTAGTCCTTGCCGAAGAAGACGATTAATTCTTCGTCGGAAGAAACAGCGAAGTCGCCTGCGGGAGAAAAGGGTTTGGGAACGCTTAAGGCCGTAATGCGCGTTGGACCCAACTCGATCTTCGCCAACTGTTGTTCCGGATATCCGTGAGACGACCTGCTCAACTCGGCGAAACCAAAGATCGATTTTGCATTCGGACTTTTTGCGCCAAGGACTCTGTGTGGCAACTGGATCTTCGTTGGTTGGCCTTGAAACGGAAACACCCTCAGTTCCGTTTCCTCGATATTCACCGCACGGTACGGATAGGCATTGGTGACATCTGAGGGTCCCCTTCCGGCTAGCAGGGCCAAGCTACCGAAATACAAGAAAGCAGCAAGACCCTTCGCGAACATGACCGTCATCGTCACTTTGGATGTACCGTTAACAGATTGAATCCCGAACTGCACAAGAGATCACCTTCGAAGACCTGGCAATCGTAGACGAATTCCCGCAGGGTCTGCTTGTGCCAGTGCGCGCCTCCATCCGTGGTGTACATCAGCTTACGTTGCCCCTGGCCTTCGTCGTCCACGAAAACAAAGCCTCTTTCTCTGGAGGTAAACCGAACTACGCTGGCGAACTTGCCCTTCCCCTGAAATGACAGATCCGGGTCCGCCGTCCAATGCCTTCCACCGTCGGCTGTGGAATACAAATAGGAACCATCAAAGTTGTGACCCCAGGTGAGGAGCCAGCCACGCAGTTGATCGAGGAAAAAGAAGTCTCGTACACTCGTGGGGTACTCTGGAGTAGCCGTTCGGGATTCTTCCCAGTCGCGGCCGCCATTGACAGTTCGGAAAACGAGAAAATCCTCTCCGTGTCCGCCGGCGATCCACCCCAACTCCGATGTTAGAAAAAACAAGCGATTGATGAAGCCGAGATTCGGGATCTTGGTTTTCACCCAGGAATGGCCTCCATCGTTCGTACGAAAGAACGCGTCGGCCACTTTGCCATACCCGCGGCTGTCATTAACCATCTGCATCGTTTGCAATTCTTGTTGTGACACGTTTTGCCAACGTTGACCCCCATCCCGCGTACTGATTATCTTTGGCTCGCCATCGGTGGCGTTCCACCAGGCGATCCAACCGCGCATAGCGTCCAAGAACCAGAAGGCGGGTGGACCGTCCGGCTCGCCGGGGTACTGATGCGTCTGGGGTATCTCTCTCCAGGTGCGCCCGGCGTCGGTGCTACGGACGACGATAAAAGGACCTGCCGCGTGAGCACCACTGTCGCCAACCGCCCACACCTCCTGACGGCTCACGAATTGGACCCGCCCTAGTTGTTTGGCGGTCCTGCATCCTACGCATCGACCTTTGGTCCAGGTCAAATCGAAAGGCGGGCTCGCCACCTTGGGATCCTGCCCGTATCCGGTCATCGACAGAACCACGAGCCCGAGCGCCGCGAGTGAGAGCCTAGTCATGTTTGTGTATCCCTGGCGTCCCGGTCAGCACCCCGGTTACAGAAACACCGGTGGAGACGAGTATAGAACACCGGCGAGAAAGGCAATCCAAGCACAAAAGAGCAATAGGTCGATCCCAAGCGACCGCCGTTCCGTTGCTCGATCCCGGACCAACAAGAATTCTCCCGCGACCATGATGGGCACGCCCACGATAGAAAGGGCCAACCAAGAGACCAGAAGGGCGGGCACCCACCACCATTGCGGTCCAACCTTGTCCCACGGTAGAGAGGATCTTGTCAGACTCCACACGATGACGTTCTCGAGGACCGTGCAGCGAAAGCACCAGCGGGCCGCTCTTCCGAGCGATAACTTCAAGCCACTAGAAGCGGCCATTTCGTCCCTTCCGAGTCAGAGCCGCTGACCCCGTCTATTCTACTCGATCGGACGTCCCGAGAATTTGAAGAAGGAATTTCCGTGTGCTATACTCGGAATTAATTTCGCCCAGTAGTTTCCTCCAGCTTCCCGGCGGGCAAAAATGCAAAATCGTGAAGTAAGGCGTCAACTCCAACCCTGCCAACTACTTGGCACTTCAAACGGCCGTGAAGTGCTCGTGAAGTGAGTCTGTGTTATGATCGCTTACAAGGATCGGTATGTCGACAAGGCTAAGCTTCAAGCAAATCGAACAGCGGTACGACTCGCAATGGGTGTTGCTCGACGAGTTGGACCTCGACAAATACGACCAGATCAAGCGCGCTCGCGTGGTGTTTCACAGCTCCGACCTCGACGCGGTTCACCGCAAGGCCATGAAGTCCAAGTCCAAACAGATTGCTCGAATCTACATTGGCGAAAAGGCGCCTAAGGATGTCGGCGTGATCTTGTGAGGGTGCCGTTCGATCGCAGGTCCACGGTAGTAGCTGTTTCCGCCATGATCCTCGGTCCCTCAAAAGAGATACGTGCGAATTTGATTTTGGACACCGGCGCAACTTGGTCACTGCTTGGCACGCGGATCTTGCGCGAGGCGGGTTACGATCGAAGCATAGCTGAGGAACAGCGCACGATCACCAGCGCCACTGGATCGACTAGGGTTCCTGCGATCCGAGTACAACGATTTCGCGTCCTCGGCAAAGAGCGATTGAGCTTCCCGGTCCTTTGGCACGACTTACCTGCTGCTCTTCGTGTGGACGGCCTCCTCGGGCTAGACTTCTTGCGTCTCTATCGACTCAATTTGGACTTTCCCGGCGGACACATATCCTTGCGGCCGTAAGACTCACTATCCGGATGGCCTGCACCTTCGGGCCGGAAGCCCGAAGGCGCAAGCGCTAAAACTTTGGCGTCTTAGTTGGGGAGCTTGAAGACAACTTCCACCGACTCGACGGTCTTCGATCCGGACTCGTAGGACCACTGACGGACGCAGTCCGAAGCCGCGGTCTTCAGCAGCGGGTGGCCGCTGATCACCTTCACGTCCTCGACGTTTCCGTTGGAGTCCACCACGGCTTCCAGCTTCACCGCGCCGGCCACGCGCATCTTCTGCGCCAGCGGCGGATAGGGCGGCGTCGTGGTTCGCTTCACCTTACGAGCGTCGGCAGCCATCAACGACGAAACGAAGAGGCAGCTCACCAGCAAGGCTTTCACAGTGTTTCGCATTCCTTCTCCTCCTATATGAGTAACTCACGTACGCCGGTCTCTAATGCACGGCCTTTACCAAACAGCCGGCCGTTGAAACCATTACGCTTGAGCGTTTCCCAGCGAGACGCCCGTCTCAGGCGTGGATGAAGCCATGTCCCTGCGGTAGACGAAATCCGCCCCTCCAAAAGCTAAAGCTAAGAACACACAGAGGAAATAGGTCTGGCGGCCTGCGTGCATTACGGTGCGCCGGAGAAAGAACTGATGACGTCGAAGCTATTCTCGAACCTGACCCTGGTGAAGCGCCTGCGACTCGGCTTCCTGGCCCTGGCCGGATGCGTGGCCCTGGTCGGCGCGGTCGTTGGCGAGCGGATCCTGCATACCAGGAACATCGTCGCCGAGATGGTTAGCCTCGGTGCGGACAGCGAGAGCCTGGCCGAGATGCAAGTCTCGATGCTCGAGCAGTCCCAATCGGAGAAGGACTTCCTCCTCTCCGGAAAAGATGAGGCCCTCGCCGAGCATGAGTCCTTTCAGGCGGAAGTGCAATCCGGCCTGAGGAACGCCATCGCCTCCGCGGAAAAGGCTGGACGTACAGACGAAGCGGCGGCTCTGCGCAACGTTCTGGCCCAGCAGGCCGGCCACGAGAAGGTCTTTCAGGATGTGGCTGTCCTTATGAAGGGCGGCAAAGCCAAAGAAGCGATCGAACTCTCCGTGACGCAATCGGAAGGAAAAGCCACCCAGGCTCTGCAGAGCATGTGGTCGCTCATGGACGAGAACCGCAAGCAGCGGGAAAAGAAGTCGGGAGCGGCCGGCTCCGCCGTGCGCAGCGCGATCATCGCCGCCTCCCTGGCCGTGATCATCTGCATCGCCCTGTCGTTGTTTATGGGGTCGGTGCTGAGCCGCCGCATCTCGGCGGCCCTAGCCCAGGTGCTCGGATTTGCAAAGAGGACCGCAGATGGCGACCTAAGCGCGACCGAGGACTTCTCCCGCGGCGACCAAGACGAATTCGGCGAAATGCTCGGCGCCCTCAAGGTAATGTCGGAACGCTTCTCGAAGGTGATTGAGCAGGTTCGCAGCGACGCCAACGGACTTTCCGACGCGGCCAAGTCCGTGGCCAGCGGATCGCACCAAGTCAATGCATCCGCGCAACAACTCTCGAACGGTACGAGCCAACAGGCGGCTTCGGTCGAAGAGACCACCTCGAGCCTGGAAGAAATGAACGCGTCCATTACGCAAAACGCCGACAACAGCCGTCAGACCGAACAAATGGCGCTCAAGGGCATTAAGGACGCCGAAGAGAGCGGCCGCGCGGTGAAGGAAACCGTCGAGGCGATGCAAGCGATCGCCGAGAAGATCACGATCATCGAAGAGATCGCTTATCAGACCAACCTGCTGGCTCTGAACGCGGCCATCGAAGCGGCGCGCGCCGGCGAGCACGGCAAGGGTTTTGCCGTCGTCGCCACCGAAGTCCGCCGCCTCGCGGAACGCAGCCAGACCGCGGCGCAGGAAATCGGCGGCCTCGCCGGATCGAGCGTCAAGGTCGCCGAGCGCTCGGGACAATTGTTGAAAGCGCTGGTGCCGACGATTCAGAAAACCACCGAGCTGGTGCAGGAAGTCGCGGCCGCGTCGAACGAGCAATCCTCGGGCGTCGGCCAGATCAACCGCGCCATGAGCCAGGTGGATCAGGTAACGCAGCAAAACGCGTCGGCGGCCGAAGAGCTGGCCTCGACGTCGGAAGAGCTGGCCTCGACCGCGCAGATCATGGCGGAGCAGGCCGAATCGCTGCAGCAACTGATGTCGTTCTTCCGGCTCGGCGACGAACAGGAGACGGTGACCCTGCCGGAGCCAAGGATGGAACATGAACTCGCCGCTTAACGGGAGGGACGTCATGAATTGGACCTTTGTGGAGAGCCTGATTTTGCTCTTCAAGAAGAAGAGCGGACTAAGTGGCCAAGTGGATTTCAACCAATCCGG
>CAZRND010000062.1:0-18315 GCA_964601345.1 uncultured Acidobacteriota bacterium
TCTCGACCAGCGTGCTGTCGTAGACCTGGTCCGGCAGGACCTCGCGATGCTCGACATTTCCTTTACGCGGCATAGTTTTCCTTAAGCCTTGGGCCGCTTGGCTCCGTACTTGGAGCGGCCTTGCTTGCGATTGGCGACGCCGGCGGCATCGAGCGTCCCCCGCACTACGTGATAGCGCACGCCCGGCAGATCCTTGACGCGGCCGCCGCGGATCAGCACGATGGAGTGCTCTTGTAAGTTATGACCGACGCCTGGAATGTAGGTGGTGACTTCGATCCCGTTGGTGAGGCGCACGCGCGCCACCTTGCGCAGCGCCGAGTTGGGCTTCTTCGGCGTTTGCGTATAGACCCTGGTGCAGACGCCGCGCTTCTGCGGGCAGGCCTGCAGGGCCGGGCTGGCCGTTTTGTACTTGGGGGCACGGCGGCCCCATCGCACGAGCTGATTGAAAGTCGGCACCAATTCTCCAATTCCGCGGAGGGCACTGCTCCCCTCCGCAGCTCACCTGCAAGAACCCGTGTTTTTCGAGCCATCCCGCGAACGGGACAGGTTCGCCATAGTTTGGCCGCCTTGCGGCGGTTTTGGCGACGAACCTTAGCGGCGCTCCGGTTTCAGGCGCTTCCGGAGCAGAGTAGCGAGGATCTTCCCCAACGATTAAAAATCTTTGGAGGAAAAGCTGTAGACCAGCCGCCCCTTTCGACCGTTGTCCCCTGCTCACGCCGGGAAGGGTGTCTAATAGGAGCTAGAAACTCTCTCGCAAAACCTTACAAGTGTACCAAGGGGAAGGGAGAGTGTCAAATGTATATTGGGGTGGGCTACCCAAAGGGGAAAGTGTCACACCTTGCCCCTCCGACCCTGACCGGCAAATTTTCACTAAAAGCAAAAACGCTGTCAGCCAGGCGGGGCCGACTCGGTTTGGGGGGAGCCGGTTCGTGCGAGCAGCCAGCGCTCGTTCTTGGCAGCTTCGATTGCACCGACAAATCGTTCTGCCCTTTCGAGATCGCTACCGCCGACTTGAAGGTTGACTGTGGTGCTGCCAGAGGCGACTGATATGCCTTGCTGGTGCGTACCAAAGTAGAGCAACACCAACATGATTCCCAGGATGGCTAGCAATAAGCCAAGAGCAGTCAAAAAGGAGTTGAGAGCGCGATCGTCAATCGGCCAAAGGGCACATACGGCGCTGATAGCCCAGGCGGCAAGCCCACAAATGAGATATGCTTTATGCTCGCGGCGAGTGAAGGCGCAGGCATTTACTTGATCGAGCATGATGCTTGTCACCTGTGCTCGTCCGCCCAGCTTCTGGCGGAGGCGGATTCTGTGTGCACAGTCATGGACAACGCCTCGCGAACATTCTCGGAGAGTGCCGAAAAACGAAGCGAAGCACTCTTAAGACGCATGGACAGCTTTCTAGCGTCACAGCGCGCAGGGAGAAAAGGTAGTTCAGCCCGGAGGAACAAGTAAAGTCAACGGGCTCGACAAAGCAGAAACTTTCATTTGGGATTGGACCCTGCGACAAGGGCGAAGCGAGACGTTACAGATGGGCGACGCTCCCAAGTCGTGGCTTGAATGCGTGCCGCGCGCTCGACGCCGTCTGTGGCATAATGCACCAAGGGGAAAAGATGAAGTCGTACCTTCTTCCAATCACACTCGAGCCAGACGAAGATGTCTGGCGTGCGTATGTTCCCGAATTGGAATCGAAGGGCGCCTCGACTTGGGGGCACACGCCCGACGAGGCCCTGAAGAATATTCACGAAGTCATTCAGTTGGTGATTGAGGATCTGCTGGAAAGCGGCGAGCGACTGCCGGAGAGCGTGACTGTCTATGACCGCCCCGTAGTTGCCGTAAGCGTCCGGTGATCGACTATTCGCGGTTGCGATCCCTGACCGCCCGCGAGATCGCTCGAGCCTTGTTGCTCGATGGATTTGCGTTGCGAAGACAACGGGGCAGCCATCGTCAGTACGCGCATCCAGATGGGAGGCGCGTGACCCTAAGCTTCCACCACTCTTCGGACACCTTCCGCCCGGGAACCTTGAGAAGCATGATCGAGGCTCAAGCCAAATGGGACCAGGACGACTTGAGGCGTTTACGCTTGGCGTGATGAACTCCTCCGGTAGACGCATCATCTTGACCAGGATACTGGGATTTCAGAAGGCCGCAAGGCGGTCGCTTGATGTGCGCCTCAAAACGCCAACCGAAGTTGAAGCTCGATCCGGCGGTTGCCGCTGGCGCTGTTTCCGCCACCGCCGCTGACCAGGGCGGTAGATTGGCCGAATAAAAGCGAGCTCAGATTCCCGACCGGCTGGGCCAGGTTCGGATGGTTCAGCAGATTGCGCGAGAGCGCCGTAAAGGTGAGTTCCATCGGGTCGCGCTTGCCCTTCTCCTCCTTGCCCAGTTTGAAGGTCTTGGCGGCGCGAAGATTCAGCGACACCAGCGCCGGCCCGACCCCATAGTTGCGCGGCAGGATGGCCTGACCGGGCAGCGGTGCAAGGTCGAACGCGCCGAAGGCGGTTTGCCGCACCGAGGATCGCGACAGGTCCGTGGCGAGAGCCGGACGGTCGCTGAAGATCGTATCGCCATTCAGGTCGCGCCCCACCGTGATGTTGAACGGTCGCGACGACGTCGCGACCAGCATGGGGCTGAAGCGCAAGCCCCAGGGCGCCGCGAACGAGCCGCTGAACTGCACGCGGTGTCGCATGTCGAAACCGGCGCGGCCGTACTCCGGATGAAGGTTGTTCGAGTTGGCCGGAAAATTTCCGGCGCCATCCGTATCGCTTTCCGCTTTGCCGAGCGTGTACGAGCTGTTGAAGGAGATTTTCGAATTGATGCGAGCGTTCAGCGTCGTGATGAGCTGGTTCTGGCGGAACGAGCCGCTCGACTCGTAGAAGTAGACGGCCGCTGCGCTAGGCGAGGAGATCGCGCGCGAGCGCAAGTTATGCCAGCCGCGGGAATGCAGAAAATTCACGGCGAGGACCAGGTTCTTGGGGAGCTGCCGCTCGACGCCGACGCCGACCTGCGCCATATGGGGCGCTTGAATGTGGCCATCCACCAAGCGAATGGACTGCGGCACCTGGTTGCCGAGCAAATCGCTCGTCGACGGAATGACGGGATAGAAATCTGGCGAGTCGAGAACAAACTGCTGCTGGTGGATGCCGTCACGCCGGAGGGCGTCGAGCGAAAGATTCTCGCCCACGCGGTCGTAGAACAAACCCGCGCCGGCGCGAAGGACGGTTTTGGCCGTCTTGCCCTTGGGGGCGGGGCCCCAAGCGACGCTAAGTCGGGGAGCGAAATCGCGATGGTCGGCAATTCTGGTCTGAGCTTCGTAGCGAAGGCCCAGGCTCAACGTGACATTGGAGCGCGCGCGCCAATCATCGAGGACGAAGAAGCCGAAATCGAACTGGCTGAGACTGGCGAGCGGATCGCCCGTCGCCAGCGAAAACTGACTGGCGCCCCCGCCCGCGGCGCGTATCTGCTGCGGCGACCAGCCGGCCTGCCGGCCGATCAGCGTGATGCGATAGCTGTCGAGGGACGAAAAGGTGAAGGTGCCGGTGTAATTCGTCGTGTCCTGATCGCTCAGGCGGACGCCCCGCAGACGCTCGCCGAAGCGAACAAGATGCGTGCCGTGCGTCACGCTGGTCATGTTCTGGACCTCGACGCGATCCTGATTGCTGAACGAGAGCGTCAGCGGCGGGCCGCCGCCGGTGAACGCGTCGAGGACCACGGTGGTCGGGACGTTCGCATTCCCTTCCTGGCGGCTGCGCTGGCGCGAGTAGCGAGCGCGCGTCTCATTGATCGTATGCGTGCCGTAGACGCCGGTCTCGGCAGCCTGGAATGTGTTCTCGCCGTCGCGGTTGTTGTAAATGCGCGAGGGCAGGGAGAAGCCGCTCGCGCCCTGGTTGTCCACTGCGGTGCGGGCAAAGCCGTAGCGCAGAGTCAGAGTCTGATCCTTGGACAGCCGGCGGTCGAGCTTGAAGTTGTCTTCGGTATCGTGGCGCGGAGTCAGAACGGCCTGCGCCACGGGGACGACTTGGAAGTTGCTGCCGAGCGTTACGGCGTTGACGAAGGAGTTTTCCGTCCACTTGCGAACCTCGAAATCGGCGAAGAACGACGTCTTCTTGCCGATGGGGCCGCTGATCTCGCCCTCCAGGCCAAGACGCTGCCACTTCGGCTTGACCGGTGTGAACGGGTTGCGCGCGTTGAAAATGTCGCTGCCGTCGTGAGTCTGAATCTCGCCATGAAAGTCGTTGGTGCCGGGCTTGGTGAAGATCTCGACGCGGCCCATGCCGATGCGGTCGTACTCCGCGGAGAACGGGTTCTGGTTGATGCGGATTTCGCGTATCGAGGATTTGGCGGGAAGGCGGCCGCCGGTGAAGCCGTCAATGTAGATCTGACCTCCGTTCGGTCCGGCGCCCGGACCGGCGAGCGCCGCGAGATCGGTCGCTAGGTCGTCGGGATCATCGGAGAGCGCCTGCAGATCGGCTCCGCGGAGGACAACCGCACCGGCGTTGGCGGCGGGATCGACTTCAACCTGCTGTTGGGAGGAGTCCTTCACGGTTGCGCTTTCGCTCACCGGTGCCAGCGTCATCGGGAAATCGAGCACCAGCCCGCCCGCGGACGTAACTTGAACATCCTGCCGCTCCACCGTGGCGAATCCTTTCGCGGAGACTCGAACGGTGTAGGCGCCGGCGGCGACGTTCGTGAAACGATATTCGCCGCGTACGTCGGTCGTCGCCGTGCGCGGCGCGCCCCGTCCGCTGCTCAAGCTCACGACAGCGCCCGGAATGCTGCGACCGTCCGGATCGGTGACCTGACCCCGAATGCTGCCAGGATTTACCTGCGGCCATGCCAACACGAACGCAAGCACCCAGACCATCGCTACCTAGTCCTTCGTCTCCGTGCCATCGGCCTTCACCAGCACTCCATGCTTTTTGCCGGCCGTGGTGGTGTAGGCGGCTTCGTACATCGTCTCGCCGCCGCGCTTGAAGAGCTCCACCATTCCGAGCTTCCCGCTACCGACCTTTTTGAGAATGGCGGCCTTCGCCGCGGCGGGGATTGCGTCGATGGTGGTCTCTTCCTCGACGACCAGCACCTTGCCCTTGGAGTCCACGTTGAAATCGCGATGCTTGCCGTTGAGCATGGTCTCGATTTCGTACTGCACCACTCCGTGCTCGGTCTCTTTGCCGATGTTCTTGATCTCCGCGCCTTTGGCTTCGGCTTGCACCGCGGCCTGCACCGCGGGCGGAAGGCTGGAGAGCGTCAGTTTCTTCTGGGCGATGGCCGGACAGGCCGCCAGAACGATCGCTGCTGAAAGGACTGCCAGTTTTTTCTTCATGGGCCTAGTATGGCGACCGACTCTGAAGAATCGCTGAATACGCGAATGTGCTATCCTTGCACCAGGAAACGATTCCATGTCTACCGCGAAGGAAGAAGTCCGCAAGCTCCTTGATGGCTTGCCCGATGATTCGTCCTACGAGGACATTCAATACCACATCTACGTGCGTGAAAAGGTCGAGCGGGGCCTCAAGGACGTCGAAGAGGGCCGGGTCCTCACAGAGGAAGAGTTCGAACACCGAGCCTCAAAATGGTTCGGGAAGTAATCTGGACTGAATCTGCGACTAGGGATCTGGAAGCGACAATCGTGTTCATCGCCACGGACTCTCAGCGCTACGCTCTGAGTATCTTCCAGGAAGTGAACGATGCCGCGCAATCATTAAAGCGCATGGCCGAACGGGGACGCATTGTGCCGGAGTTCGGTCGTTCCAGCATCAGAGAGATATTCATTCACCGGTATCGCCTCATATACCGGGTGGCGGACCGCTCGATCCACATCGTAGCGTTCATCCATGGATCGAGGGACTTAATCCAGTCTTGGAGGGGCTCTCCGCCAGCTAATTCGTAGGCGTCAGTCGCACCTTAACGCCGCCATTGGATGAACCCGGGCGGCGCGGCGGGCCGGGATCCACGAGGCAAAGAGCGTGACGGCGCCAAGGACTGCGGCGGCGGCGAGAAATGTCCAGAGGTCGGTGGCCTTGACGCCGTAGAGCCACGCAGCCAGGAGCCGCGTCGCGGCCAACGCGCCGGCGACGCCGAACGCGATCCCCGGCGCGACCACTGCCAGGCTTTGTCTCAGCACCAGCGCGCGCACCGTCGAAGGCAGCGCGCCGAGCGCCATGCGCACGCCGATCTCTCGCGTCCGCTGGCTGACCATATAGGAAATCAGGCCGTACAACCCGACCGCGCTGAGCACCAGCGCCAGCCCACTCGCGCACAACAGGACCGCGGCCGCCAGCCGCGCCTGCATGAACTCGCCCTTGACCTGATCCGTCATCGTCATCAGCTCCGTCACCGGCACATTTGGATCGACCTCCGCGATAGCGCGGCGCAACACAGGGAGCATCGTTCCCGGATCGCCGTGAACGCGAATCGCCATCCGCGCGTCGGTCTCAGCGGCGTTCTGCCAGAACGGAACATAGAACATCGGGACGGGCGCGTCCGCCAGGCTGCGCAGCCGGCTGTCCTTCACGATGCCGACCACTTCGAGAGGCTTACCATTTGCCAAAAACGACCGGCCGACCGCTGCGCCGTTCGGATCGATCCGCGCGGCTAATGTTTGATTCACGATCGCGACGGCGGGTGAGCCGGTCCGGTCGTGCTCGTCGAATTCGCGCCCCGCGACGAGCGGGATGCGCAGCGTCGAGAAATAGCCTGGAGCGATCACGTGGAAATCCGCCCGCACCGCCTGCGGCCCGCGCTCGGGCAAGAAAGCCATGCAGCAATCTTTCCAGACGGCGCCGACGCCACGCGCGAACGTCACCGATTCTACGCCCGGCAAGGCCGCGATTCGCTCCGTCACCTTGCGGACGAAGTCCTGCGCGCGCGCCGGCGGGTATTGGATGAGGCGCGGACGGAGCCGCAGCAGCGCGACGCCCTTGGGATCGAAAACTCCTCCCTCTGCGACGTGCAGTGCGCTCTGCGCGAGAAGCCCGGCCGACACCACGATGACCAGCGAGAGCGCCACCTGCATCATCACTAAGACGGCGCGCAGCCGGCCTGCGCCGCCCGGGATTTTCGAGTCGCTCTTGAGCGCCAGGGCAACTTCCGGCTTGGTCGTCTGAATCGCCGGAGCGAGGCCGAAGAGGAACGCCGTGAGGAGCGCGAGTCCGGCAGAAAGCGCGAGTGTCAGCGAATCGGTCCGGAGATCGTAGAAGCTGGCATGACCCTCGGAATTGGTCGCATAAAAGCTTAGAAGCAAGCGGCGCGTCCAGAGCGTCAGAAGAAGCCCAAGTCCTGTCCCGGTAACCGCCAGCAGAAGGCTTTCCGTCAACAATTGCCGGATCAATCGGATACGCGCCGCCCCGAGCGCGAGGCGCACGGCGATTTCTCTCCGGCGCGCGATCCCTCGCGCCAGCAGCAATCCGGCGACGTTCGCGCAGGAGAGGAACAACAGAAGAGCCGCGACCACCGCCATCAGTTGCATATGCTCGGTGTACTGGGCGCGCCGGAATCGTTCGAGACCGATCGCCCGGTCGAGGGAAGCGCTGCGCGGACCTTCATATCCGGGCGCGGTGTCGGCGCTGGCGATGATGGCGGACAGCTCGGCTTGGGCTTCTTCGATGCGGCGGTCCGGCGGCAGACGTCCGATCACGCTCAGCGGCGTGCAATTGGCAGTGAAGCCGTTGCACCATCGATAGCCCGTTTCTAGCATCATCGTCGGGATCCATAGATCGTTGGGCTCGAGACCCGGCACAAGTCCGGGGAATTCTTCGGGAGCGACACCGACGACTTGGAAGACCACGCCGTTGATCGTGATCGGCCGGCCGAGCACGGTGGGATTGCCCCCGAAGCGCCGCTGCCAGAAGTCCATCGAGATCACGGCCACCGCAGCCCGTCCGCGCACTTGATCTTCTGCGGGAAGAAAGAAGCGTCCAAGGGCGGGTTGAATCCCGAGCATCGGGAAATAGTTGGCCGAGACCACGGCCCCCTGGACTTCGCCCGTCTCCCCTCCGGCCGTCACCTGAAACGGCGCGGTCGAGTAATGCGCCACAAGCTCGGTCAGCACAGTGGACCTGCGGCGCACTGCGTCGTACAGAGGCCACGAGAAGTCGTCCACGCCCGGCCGCTTCGCGCCTTTCGGCAATCCCCACACGTATACGCGCACGAGCTGCTCGGCGTCGCGCGCCGGCAGCGTGCGGAACCACATCGCGTCAATCAGGCTGAACACCGTGGTGTTGGCGGCGATGCCGAGCGTAATCGAAATCAGCGCGATCGCCGAAAAGGCCGGTGCCTTGAGAAGAACGCGCACGGCATAGCTGAGGTCTCGAAAGAAATCTCCGATCCAGTTCACGCGGCGGGTGTCCCGGCATTCCTCTTTCACCTGAGAGATGCCTCCGATCTTGCGCAGCGCGGAGTTACGAGCCTCGCGCGGCGACAGACCTGCGGCGATCTCCTCTTCGACGAGCTGATCGAGATGAAAATGCAGCTCGGCATCGAGCTCGCGATCGACATCCTGGCGGCGCAGCAGCGAGCGCAAGCGCAAGCGGATCTTGTCGAGCGCGCGCATCACGACTCCTGCACCACCAGGTTGATCGCCTCCGAGAGCCGTGTCCAATTGGCCATCTCTTTGTCGAAGTGACGGCGCCCCGTCCGGGTGAGGGCGTAGAATTTGGCCATCCGGCCGGACTCGGTGGGTCGCCATTCGGACTTGATCCACCCTTGCTGCTCCAGGCGATGGAGCGCCGGGTAGAGCGAGCCCTGCTGCACCTGCAGGGCTTCGCGCGAGACTTGCTGGATGCGTTTGGCGATGGCCCATCCATGCCGCGGTTCGAGCGCGATGGTTTTGAGGATGAGCAGGTCCAGCGTCCCCTGGACCAGGTCGGTGGGTTTGGCCATACCCCTAGATTATCATCAATTGTAGATCGTCAAGGGGTATGGCGCAAATCATTTACTGCGGCAGCTTCTCGCCGGTCTGCTCCGCCGACATGTACGCGGCGTACCAGGCGGGCCAGTTCTCGTCGCGCTGCCCTGTGCGCTTCTCGTGTTCGCCGTGCGCTTTCTCGGCGCGCCGCAGGGCGATCGCCAGATCGTTCGCCGATGAGAATGCCGCGCCGGCGCGCTCGATGCGTCCAGGGAACCGGGTGGTGACTTCCTGCAGCAGCCATCCATTGCCATCAGGGTCGCTGAACTTGGCGAAGGACCGGTAGCTGGCAGGTTCGGGCGCGCGTCCGCTGATGCGGCCGCTCGCGCCGTCGGCCAGGAACTGCGCGCCCGGCGTTCCGGCGTGGAAAACTTCGCTCACTTTAACACCGCGGGCGGCCAGCTCGGCGCGCGCCGCCTCAATGTCGGAGACGATCAAGTAGAGTCCTTGGGCCGACCCCGGGGTGGCCGGCGTGACCTTCGTGCCGAAATGGATCGAGTTCTCCGATCCGGGCGGCGTGAACTGGATAATGCGGAAGCCGTTATCGAAGGCGAAGTCGGCGTCGAGCCGCCATCCGAGTCCTTCGTAGAATTTCTTCGACCGATCAACATCAGCGACCGGGATGACTGCAGCCTCAAATTTCATGTCCATAATCTTTCTCCGTTTCCTCGCAGGGGATTCTTGCACTTCCCCGGCCAATCCACAATCGCTTGAAACGGCAGCGATTGCGTCCAGGCGCCTTGCCGGAAGTTCGTCATTTGGACGATCCTCCAGCACCATGTTCGACGGAAGCTCATTTCGCATCAACCGCTTACGAATGGCATACGCCTTGCACTACCACATTGCTGGAGGAAGAAAACAATGACGAACAACAAGCCTTCCGTACTGATTACCGGCGCTTCGACGGGCCTCGGCGCCATTTATGCCGACCGTTTCGCCAAGCGCGGGCATGACCTTGTATTGGTTGCTCGCGACCGCATCCGCATGGAGGAACTTGCCGAGCGCCTCCGCCGCGAAAACGGCGTATCGGTGGATGTCATGAGGGCCGACCTTACCGACGAACGCGACCTCGCCGAGGTGGAGCTTCGCCTGCGCCAGGACGACCGCATCGGCATCCTCATCAACAATGCCGGCATGTCCAAAGCCGGCGGATTCATCGAGCAAACGTCGGAAGACGTGGCCAAGATCGCCGGCTTGAACGCGATCGCCGTCCTGCGGCTGGCCCATGCCGCCGCGCCGCGAATGGCCAAGGCCGGCAATGGCGCGATCGTGAACATCTCATCGGTGATCGGACTAGGTCCGGAATTCGGAACGTCGGTTTATGGCGCAACCAAAGCCTTCGTCACCTTCCTCAGTCAGAGTCTCAATAACGAGCTCGCACCTGCGGGAGTCTACGTCCAGGCCGTGTTGCCGTCGGCCACGCGGACCGAAATCTGGGACCGCTCCGGCACGGACATTTCCAAGTGGGGCGGCGTGATGGAAGCGGGCGAGCTTGTGGACGCGGCCCTGGTCGGCTTCGACCGCCGCGAGAGCGTGACGATTCCGCCGCTTCCGAACGCGGGCCAGTTTGAAGCGTATGAAGCCGCGCGCAAGGCCATGCTCCCGAACTTTCGCCAGGAACACGCTGCTGCGCGTTATCAGAAGGCCGCGTAAGGAGGATGATCCCATGCTCAGGATTCTCCAAGACCCGGACCCCTGTACGACACGGCTGCGGCTGAGCGGCCGGATTCAATCGGCCGACCTCGACAACCTGTGGGCCGAGATGGCTCTCGGCTGCGACCACGTCGCGCTCGACCTTCGGGACGTCACTCTCGTGGACCTCGAAGTGGTTCGATTCCTCGGGCGCTGCGAAAAGGAAGGCGTGCTGCTCGAGCATTGCCCCGCTTACGTCCGCGAGTGGATCCTTCGTGAGCGCGACGAGGGCGGACAATCGGTATAATTGGCCATGCCTGGGCCCGAACTCCGCGCGTGGATCGACGGACTTCCGGCCCTCGCGTGGTCCGCACTTCCGGACGGCTCTCTGGAATTCTCGAACGAGCCATATCGCGCCTACACCGGTCTTTCGCCGGACGAATTACAGGGATCGGGCTGGAGCTCGATCGTTCACGCGGACGACCGCGCGCGGATGGACGCTTGGTGGCGGGAACGGCAGCAATCCGGCAAGGCCGGCTCGACCGACGTTCGCCTTCGCCGCTCCGATGGAGAATATCGCTGGTTCTATGTGGCCGTGTCGCCGGTGCGCGACGAACAAGGCCGTCTCGTGCGTTGGTACGGAGTCCACACCGACATCGACGATCGCACGCGCGACGAGCACAAGCTCAAAACAAATGAATGTGTCGTAAGCGCCATCTCCGATGCCATTCGCCAATCCATCGTGGTGCTCGCGCCCGACGGCGCGATGCTCTACGCGAACCGCTTGGCTCTTCAGTCCACGGGACTCACCTCCGGCGACGTGAAGGAAGGTTTCTTCACGCGGGCGTTTCATCCCGACGATGTCGAGCGGCTGCGGGCCGAGCGCACTGCGGGGCTCTCGCGCGGGGAACCGTTTGATCTGGAGCTCCGCGCACTGCGCCCCGACGGGACGTATCGCTGGCAGCTCATCCAGTACAACGCGCTCAAGGACGACCAGGGCCGCGTGGTCCGCTGGTATGCCACCGCCACCGACATCGACGACCGCAAGCGAACCGAGGAGCGCCTCCACAACGAGAACCTGGTCTTGCGGGAGGAGATCGACCGCTCCTCGATGTTCGAGGAGATTGTCGGGTCCTGCAAACCGATGCGCCAGGTCGTGAAGCAAGTGGAAAAGGTCGCCGTGGCTGATTCCACCGTCCTCGTCCTGGGCGAGACAGGAACGGGCAAGGAGTTGATCGCGCGCGCGCTGCATCGGCGGTCGCGCCGCTCGTCGCGGGCCTTCATTCGCGTCAACTGCGCGGCGATTCCGCAATCGCTGATCGCGTCAGAGCTATTCGGCCATGAGAAGGGCGCTTTCACCGGCGCGATGCAGCGGCGCGTGGGAAGGTTCGAAGCGGCCGATGGCGGGACGATCTTCCTCGACGAAATCGGCGAGCTGCCCATGGAAACGCAGATCGCCCTGCTGCGCGTGCTGCAGGAAAAGGAATTCGAGCGGGTCGGCAGCAACCAATCGATCTCGGTGGACGTGCGCGTGATCGCCGCCACCAATCGCGACCTTCCGGCGGCGGTCAAGGCCGGGACATTCCGCGAAGATCTGTACTACCGGCTGAACGTGTTTCCCATCGCCGTTCCTCCGCTGCGCGAGCGCGCCGAGGACATCCCTTTGCTCGTCGAGTATTTCGTGGGACGATTCGCCAAGGGCGCCGGCAAGGACATCCACCATGTCGGCAAGGAAACTCTCGAGCAGTTGAAGGCCTACGACTGGCCTGGGAATATCCGCGAACTGCAGAATGTCATCGAGCGCGCGGTCATCCTCACCGAAGGCGAGACGTTTGAAGTCGACGAGAGCTGGCTGAAGCGGGAGCAAGCCGCTCCTGCGCGGCCGCGGGAAAGGCTGTCGGCACTCGAGGACCGCGAAATGGAAATGATCCAGGCAGCCCTTGCCGAGAGCCACGGCCGCATCTCCGGACCGGACGGCGCGGCGGCCAGGCTCGGCATCCCGCGGCAAACGCTCGACTCGAAGATCAAGAAGCTGGGCCTCGACAAGTACGGCCAGAAGCGCTCCACCTGACCAATAGGAGAATCACCATGCATCCACTACGCAAACTACGGGAATCCGGCAGACCCACGCCCGCACAGGTGGCCGAGTTGCTTGCCGAAAACGTCGTATTCAACAGCCCGATCCTGATACGGCCGATCTCGGGGCGTGAAGTCGTCGCGACAATTTTCGCTCAGTCGAGCTCTACGCGTGGTTCCGGTACTTATACAGCCGAGTACAAGCTCGATCACCGCACCACTTTCTTGCGCTGGGTGGGGACCATGGACGGCCACAAGTTCGAGAGCTTGGAGATCATCGTGGACAACGAGCAGGGGCTGATTGTGGAGCGCACGATTGCCCTCCGGCCGTATCCGGCCCTGAAACTGTTCCGCGACGCCATGTATGCATCGCTCAAAGACAAGCTGCCACCCGATGTTTGGGACTACCCAACGGCGTAATGCGTATCCTTAGGTTAGTGTCGTTGTCAGCTGTTATCGCTATGCTCCAATTGTTGCTCGCGGCGGCTGGCCAGCAACGAGAGAGCAAAGTCCCTGTTCCGTTCAAGAGTTGCGTATCGTATGGTCAAGCGGACAAATCGGAGGCGCCGAAAGGCACGACAAAATACGTAGCGGTCCGCGCGCGCGACGCCCAGAAGCTGGCCTACTTTGAGTCTGCTGACGGCATCAGGATACTGGCACCGCGCGGGTGGAGTTGCGAGGGGAGTTCGGGTTCGAGCAGCGTTACGCTGTCACTGAGTCCTACACCCATCCATCACGAGCTTTCCAGCCTTCAGGGTCGCGCGGCGATTGTCGTGAGTCATGTCTTCAGCGAGAACTCCGGTAATGTCGAGATTGCGCAGATAATCGGCCGAGTCTTTCCGGAGTACAGGGCATCGGCCGTTCAAACGATGAAGGGCTGGGACATTTCCCTTCCGTCCGGACCCTTTCCGAAGGACACTCTGAAATATCGAAGTAACCGAATCGTTGAGTTTCGGACTCCACCGCAAACTGAGGGCTTGGGAAACTTCCATTCATGGCTGGGAAAGAGCGACCGACCTGTTGCTGGCGTCGCGATCCTGATTTTGGACGGGCCTAAAATGTTCGGTGTGCCTCCTAACGTGGTGCTCTTGTCGGTGCGCCTACCACGCGAAATGGCCGGCTTGGCCGATACGATCATCAAGTACGTGGAAGAAGATGTTGGCGGCACTACCAAGTAGCCTGTTCCTTCCGATCTTTAACTGGGGTATAACCTTCCACATGAGAACCTTGGCATTTGCTCTCTTGCTCCCTGTTGCGGCCGTTGCCGCGGGTATTCCTTACTTGACCGAGCCGGCGCTCTGTCCCACGCGGCCGGAGATCGCTTTTGTCTCGGGCGGCGGCATTTGGGTTGCGCCCGCCAAAGGCGGCGAGGCGCATCTGCTCGTCTCTCATTCGTCGGACTCGTCGCGTCCGCTCTACTCGCCCGATGGGACGCGGCTGGCCTTCGTGTCGACGCGCACAGGCGGCGGCGACATCTACGTTCTCACGCTCGCGTCGGGCGACTTGAAGAGGCTCACGTTTGACGACGGTCTCGAGCAGCTCGATGCCTGGTCGCGCGACGGCAAGTGGATCTACTTCTCCTCCGGCTCGAAGGATGTGGGCCGTAAGAACGACATCTACCGCGTCGCCGCGACCGGCGGGACGCCGATGGCCGTCAGCGCCGATCGCTTCACGAATGAATTTCAGGCCGCCCCGTCTCCCGATGGCACATCCGTCGCGTTTGCGGCGCGTGGGAACGGCGACGCGCAGTGGTGGCGCAACGGACACAGCCATCTCGACGAATCCGAAATCTGGATTCGCAAGGATGCCAACTACGAAAAGCTGGTGGACCTAAACGGCCGCAACGCCTGGCCGATGTGGGCGCCCGACGGCAAGCAGCTCTACTTCATGTCCGATCGCAGCGGCGCGCAGAATCTCTGGGGTCTGAACGTTGGCGTAAACCCTGGCGCAAAGCCCCGCCAGTTGACCAAGTTCACCGGCGGACGCGTCCTCTGGCCGTCCATTGGCAACGACGGAAAAGCGATCGCCTTCGAGCACGACTTCAAAATCTGGCAACTGGACACCAAGACGAGCGAAGCGTTTGAGACCAAGATCACGCTCTCGGGATCGCCCGCCGGACCCGGCGTGACTCACACGACGCTGGCGCAGTTCACCGACCTCGCGCTCTCGCCCGACGCGCGCAAGATCGCGCTCGTCGGACACGGCGAAATTTTCGCGGCGTCGGCGCGCGACGGCGGTGACGCTTTGCGCGTCACGCGCACCGCCGGCCCGGAGGCGCAAGTCGCCTGGGCGCCGGATTCGTCGCGCATCGCCTACGTCGGCGAGCGCGACGCCGTCTCGCACATCTTCGTCTACGATTTCGCGCGCCACACCGAGACGCAGTTGACGCGCGACGCGCAGCCCGATTTCGGGCCGCGCTTCTCGCCCGACGGCAAGAGCATCGCCTTCGTCCGCGGCCGCAAAGAGCTGCGCGTCATCGATCCGGAATCGAAGCAGGATCGCCTGCTCGCTTCGGGATCGGTCGGAGGTCCATCCTGGTCGCTCGACGGCAAGTGGATCGCTTACTCGTCGTCCGCGGGAGGGTTGCGCAACATCTTTGTCGTGCCCGCCGCCGGCGGCGCGGCAAAGCAAGTCACGTTCTTGGCCAACGGATTTACGGGATCGGTCGAGTGGAATCCGGACGGCAAGTCGCTGCTCTTTTCCACGGCGCAGCGCACCGAATCGGCGCAACTCGTCCGGCTCGACCTGGTTCCCAATCAGCCGCCTTTCGCCGAAGATCGTTTCGAAGAGCTTTTCAAAGCCGATGCTCCGCGGGGACGCGGGCCCGCCGCCGACGCACGTCCTCCGGCCAAGCCCGTGGACATCGTCTTCGACGACATCCGCTCGCGCGTGACGTTTCTGCCGATCGGACTCGAGGTATCGAATCCGCAGATCAGTCCCGACGGCCGCACCCTGCTGGCCGTCGCGACCGTTGCGGGCCAGACGAATCTGTATCTCTATCCGCTCGATGAAGCGGCGGGCGGCGGAAGGGGCGGACGCGGGGGCGGCGGTGGCGGACGCGTTGCGCGCCAGTTGACCACGACACCGGGCCGCAAGAGTCACGCGCAGTTCTCGCCCGACGGGCGCGAGGTTTATTACCTCGAGGGCGGTCGCGTCCAGGCGATCACGCTCGACACTCGCACCGCGCGCGCCGTCAACGTGAATGCCGAGATGGATGTGGATTTCGAGAAGGAAAAGGTCGCGGTCTTCGAGGAAGCTTGGGCCGGACAGCGCGACAACTTCTACGATCCCAAGATGCACGGCGTCGATTGGAACGCCGTTCGCAAGACCTACGCGCCGCTAATCGAAGGCGCGCGCACGCCCGACGAGATGCGCCGCCTGCTGCGGTTGATGGTCGGCGAGCTGAACTCCTCGCACTCCGGCGTGTCGGCGCCGGTGGCCGCGGATCAGGATCCGGCGGAGACAACGCCACGCGGCGTCATCGGCCAGCTCGGCCTCAGCTTCGACCGCGCCGAGTACGAGCGCAGCGGCAAGCTGAAGATCGCGTCAGTTCTGCCGCACTCGCCCGCGGCGCTCGCGAAGATCCAGGCCGGCGACGAGCTTCGCGCCGTTGACGGCGTCTCGACCGCGCCGCCCGCGAATCTCGACGCGCTGCTCGAGCACAAGGTCGACAAGCGCGTCACGCTCGACATTTCCGGAAAGGAAGTGGCGGTGCGCCCGGTCGGAACGCTCGCCAATCAGATTTATCGCCAGTGGGTGGAGGACAATCGCGCCTACGTGGCGAAGGCCAGCAACGGACGTCTCGGATACGTGCACATCCGCGACATGTCGGCGCAAGCGCTCACGCAGCTTTATCAGGACCTGGACTCCGAGAACCGCGCGCGCGAAGGCGTGGTGATCGACATCCGCAACAACAACGGCGGATTCGTCAACGCCTACGCGCTCGACGTGCTGGCCCGCCGCCCGTACCTGACGATGACGAATCGCGATTCGACACCAGGCCCGGCGCGCACCGTTCTCGGGCAGCGCTCGCTCGAGTTGCCGACTATCCTGGTGGTGAACCAGCACTCGCTCTCCGACGCCGAGGATTTCACCGAAGGCTATCGCACGCTGAAGCTCGGCAAGGTGGTCGGCGAGCCGACCGCCGGCTGGATCATCTACACCGGCTCGATGAACCTGGTGGACGGCTCGAGCATGCGCCAGCCGGGCACGCTCATCACCGGCGCAGACGGCAAGAACATGGAGAACAATCCGCGCCCCGTGGATATCCCGGTCACGCGTCCCATCGGTGAGTCGTATACAGGGAAGGACTCGCAGCTCGACGCCGCGGTAAAAGAACTCTTAGCCGGACTAGGTCGCAGGTAGCGGTTGACAAAGTAGCTACCGGGGGCTACATTGTATATGTGCGAGCCATCGGCATCAAGATTCTGAAGAACAAGCTCAGCGAGTACGTGCGTCTGGCGGCTCGCGGCGAAACCATCCTGGTGACCGATCGCGACCAGGTTGTCGCGGAGCTAAATCCGCCTAGCGGCACGCGCGCCGCAGCCACTTCCGATGCCTTGCTGGCCGATCTGATGCGGCAAGGAATCCTGCGGCCTCCCCTGATGCGATCTCCCCTTCCTGCGCCTCCACCGGCGGTCATGTCTCTTACGAAACTGCTAGACGAACTGAACGACGACCGCTCCGAGCGATGAATTACGTGGACACTTCCGTGGCCTTGGCCCGGTTGCTGGCGGAAGACCGCCGTCCGCTCGGCGACTTTTGGGGCAGCGTCTTGGTTTCGAGCCGCCTCCTTGAGTACGAGGTGTGGTCAAGGATCAACGCCCTAGGGCTGGCCCGTTCCCACGGCGAAGCCGTCCGGCAGTTTCTAGAGCATGTGAGCTTGGTGGAGATGACCTCCGCGGTTTTGGAGCGCGCGCTGGAACCGTTTCCGGAGCCTGTTCGGACGTTGGATGCTCTTCACTTGGCGACCATTGAATATCTCCGGAAGCAGGGACAGCACGTCGCGCTGGCATCCTATGACCAGCGGATGACCGCCGCGGCACGGGCCTGCGGATCCCTCTGGTTGATCTGGCCTAGGTCTTCGTTGTCCTAAACCTTCATGATGTCTTGTTCCTTGGCTTTGCCAAGGTTGTCGATGTTCTTGATGAACTCGTCGGTGTACTTCTGCGTTTCGTCGTGGCCGCGGCGGTCTTCGTCCTCGCTGATGGCCTTGTCTTTGAGCAGTTTCTTGATCTGATCGTTGGCGTCGCGGCGGACGTTGCGCACCGCCACGCGGTGATTCTCGAGCACGTGGTGCAGGTGCTTCACCAGGTCCTTGCGGCGCTCTTCGTTCAGCGGCGGGATCGGCACGCGGATCACTTTGCCGTCGTTCATCGGATTCAGTCCGAGGTCGGCGCCGCGGATGGCCTTCTCCATCGATCCGATCTGCGACACGTCCCACGGCTGCACTTGGATCAACGTCGCATCGGGCACCGAGAGCGTGGCGAGCTGGTTGAGCGGCGTGGGCGTGCCGTAATAATCCACGCGCACGCCTTCGAGCATATTCACCGAGGCGCGTCCGGTGCGCAAGCCGCCCAGTTCGCCTTGGAGGTCGGCGATCGTTTTCTCCATCCGTTTCCGCGCTTGGGCTTGAACCTCTTTCAGGGTGGGCATATCTGGCCTCCGGATTCAGAGAGGATTACTGGCTGCCGAGCGAT
>CAZRND010000063.1:0-18275 GCA_964601345.1 uncultured Acidobacteriota bacterium
GTGCGGCTGATAGCGGCAACGAACCGGAATCTGCAAAAGGCTGTCGAGGCCAAGACCTGTCGCGAAGACCTTTTCTACCGCATCAGCGTGATTCCGGTGGAAATTCCGCCGCTCCGCGAGCGCCGCGAAGACATCCCGCTGCTGGCCATGCACTTTCTCGCCAAGTTCAGCCGTCAGATGAACAAGAACGTGGCGCGCATCCAGAAAGGCGCGTCCGACGTGCTGGAGCGCTACCACTGGCCGGGCAACGTTCGCGAGCTGGAGAACACGATGGAGCGCGCGGTGGCGCTGGAGAAAGGCGATGAAGTGACCAAGTCCTTGCTCTCCGAGCGGCTTCTGGGAACGGCATCCGCCGCCGCAGACGCGACCGCCATTCCGGCGTTTCCGGCCGAAGGCATGGACCTGGAGCAGCACATCTCGGCCCTGGAGAAGAGCCACATCCGCGCCGCCTTGCAGGCAGCCGGCGGCGTCCGCCTGAAAGCGGCCGAACTCCTGCGCATGAGCTACCGGTCGTTCCGACACTATGCTAAGAAATATCGGATTTGACCGTCGAGATTATCTATAGTTCCACGATCCCCCGTTGGACAGCAACGACCACAGCCTGCGTGCGGTCGCTCACGTCGAGGCGGCGCAGAATGATATTCACGTGCCACTTGACCGTGCCTCGTGTAATGTTCAGCGCCTCGGCGATTTCCTGATTGCTGAGACCTTTGACAATCAGACGCAAGATGTCCAACTCGCGGGGACTCAGCACCGGGCGGTTGAGTTTGCCTGGAACGCTGTTGCGGATGCTGCGAGGAAAATAGGTGTGACCGGTGCGTACGCTGCGGATGGCTTCCAGCAGCGTCAGGTGGGACATCCCCTTGAGCAGGTAAGACTGCGCCCCCGCGGCGAGCGCCTTGCGTATGTCCTCATCCCCTTGATAGGTAGTGAGCACGATCACCGAGCACTCCGGACGTTCCGATCGGATTGTTTTGGTCGCTTCGACGCCGCCCATTCCGGGCATGCGTAAGTCCATCAAAACCACATCGGGCGAATGCTTGTGGGCCAGGGCCACGGCTTCGGAGCCCGTTTTCGCTTGGCCGACTACGGTCATATCCGGTTGGCCGTTGATGATGCCCAGCAGGCCCAGGCACACGACTGGATGATCGTCGGCGATCAATACTTTGATGATGCCGGAATCGAGCGCCTTGCCGGTGGGGCGATGTTGGTTGTGGCCGGAGGCTTGCATTTTTGCGTGGCTTCAGGTACGAGAAAGGATTGTACACTGATCATCCGGTACTGAAGGCGTGCTCGTCGTGGCAAACAGTCAATATCTCATCGTTCTCTTGCTGCTCGCCCTTTCGCCAACCGCCGTAACGCAAACTCCGACCTACGTGAGCCGGATCTGGCGAACCGCGGACGGTCTTCCCGAAAACCGTATTCGAGCCATTGCCCAGACACCGGACGGTTACCTGTGGGTGGGTACTTCGAGCGGGCTGGCTCGATTCGATGGCGTCCGTTTTGTAGTGTACGCGCGTTTCAACACGCCCTCCATGTCCGATGACAACATCCGTGCCCTGGCCGTGGCCAGGGACGGTTCCCTGTGGGTGGCCACCGATGGCGGCGGATTGTTGCATTACCAGAATGGACAGTTCCAGTCTTTCGGCCCCAAGGAAGGACTCACCAACGAATTCGTGGGCGCCGTCGTGGAGGACCGTCACGGTGAAGTTTGGGCGGGAACGAATCGCGGATTGTTCCGGCGCCATGGGGAACGGTTCCAAAGAGTCGACGAGCCGCTCCGCCTTCCGAACATCGCCTTCTTTGGCTTGCGCGAGGGTCATGACGGCAGGGTTTTTGCCGGTGGACCTTCCGGCCTTTTTGTCTTCGAAAGTGGAAACCTGCGTCCTTACGACGACGGGCATGACCTGGATGGTGTTTATCACGTTGGGGCCTCCAAGGACGGCTCGCTGTGGTTGGGCACTCATCACGGACTGCGAGTCGTCGGCAATCCCTCTTTCATTGACGCGAAACATGCCTACACCAAGAGCATGATCGGCACGACCATAGAGGATCATGCCGGAAACATGTGGCTCGGCACCGAGGGCGATGGTTTGTATGTGGTGCGCAACCGGCAAGAAGCGGCCTTCCGCGCTCCGGCGCCTTTGCCGGATAACAGCATTGCCGCCATCCTGGAAGATCGCGAACAAAACATCTGGGTAGGCACCGCCGATGGGTTGGTACGGATGAGCGTGCCGGATGTCTCCATCGTGAGCAGCCGGGATGGTCTTTCCGGGGACAATATTTCTACAACGTATTGCGGCCAACGCGGCGTCGTGTGGCTGACCACAGTCACCGGCCGGAGCTTTCGCTATGGGAATGGACGGATTGAAGCGGTGCATCTTCCCGCGCCGGCCGACGGCCTTCGCATTCGTGGAACATTCGAAGATCGCACGGGTGCGTTTTGGTTCGGTACCGATAATCAAGGCGTCGTGCGAATGGTCCACGGGAAAGCCACGCGGTTCACCACCGCGGAAGGACTGCGCAACAACGGCATCCAGGCGTTTTACGAAGATCGCGACCGGAACCTATGGATCGGCACCACCAGCGGGCTGAGCCGGTGGGACGGATCACATTTCAAGAATTACTATCTCAACGAAGGACTTTCCTATGGGTGGGTTCGCGCGATCGCCGAGGACCATAATGGCGACATGCTGGTGGGAACGGATCGCGGCCTCAATCGCTTCCACGGCGACAGATTCGTTCCGGACGCCTCCTTCGCTGCGCTCGGCCGCGACCGGGTTTGGTCCATTTATCCAGACTCTCCCGGCACGCTGTGGATCGCCACCCGAGGCGCCGGTTTGGTGCGTTTGCGCGACGGGCAGGCCTCGCGGATCACGACTCGCGAAGGGCTGTTGAGCAATTCCATCTTTCAGGTCGTCGGCGACGGGCGCGGCACTCTCTGGATGAGCGGACCGTTGGGACTCTCCGCCGCTTCCATCGCCGACTTGAACGCGGTGGCCGACGGCAAGTCGCAGACGATGGCCGTGCTGGCTTATGGCACCGGCGACGGGCTGGAATCCACGCAGATTAATGGAGGAGTCCAACAATCCGGCTGCCTGACGCAAGAGGGGGAGCTGTGGTTCCCGAGCGTCAAGGGCGCCGTACATTTCAGGCCGTCTCCTCCGCGGACCATTGATCGCTCGCCCGTTCGCGTGGAATCGGTTCTCGTGGATGGCAAGAGTGTGTCATCGAATATTTCAACGGCCGGCGAAGTCAGCATTGAACCCGACCGCCGCCGAGTGGAGATTGAATTTACGGCTTGCAGTCTGCGGGCCCCGGAACGCGCCGCCTTTCGATACAAACTGGAAAACTTCGATGCCAATTGGATCGCCGCCACCGGGCGCCGCGCCGTTTCCTACGACCATCTGCCTCCGGGACGATACCGTTTCCGCGTGATCGCGCACGACGGGTCGCTCGATGCCTCACCGTCGGAAGCCGGCATCTCTCTGGTCGTGCGTCCGCATTTTTACCGCACCGCTTGGTTTTTCGGGTTGATTGTTTTGGCCTTGGGCGCTGTAGTCGGGGGCGTCTTTCTGTACCGCGAGCGGCAGGTCCGCGCTCGCTATAATTTGCGCTTGGCGGAGCGCACCCGGATCGCCCGGGAGATGCACGACACCGTCGTGCAGGGCTGCGTGGGTGTTTCAACGCTGATCGAAGCGGCGGCCGGCTCGGCGCGTTTCGACCAGGATCTCATGCTGGAGTGTCTGGATAATGCGCGCATCCACCTTCGCCTGACGTTGGATGAAGCCCGCCAGGCGCTCACCGATTTGCGCCACGATTCGTTTGAGAATGGACTCCCGGGAGCCCTTTCGGAACTGGCCCAGGCCGTGCGCAACGAAAAAGCGATTCCCGTCGACCTTGAGGTGGCCGGCGCCGCCGTGCCGCTGCCGGACTCCACCAATCGAACGCTGCTGCTCGTTACCCGCGAAGCGATTCGCAACGCGCTCAGCCATGCCGCTCCCAGCAATGTCACAGTGCGTTTGCATTTTGCGCCCTCCGTGATTCGGCTGGAGATTCAGGATGACGGCTGTGGTTTCGTGCCAGGCTCGGCGTGCCTGGCCGACGAGGGACATTTCGGGATTCTCGGTATGCGCGAGCGCATGGAGCAGACCGGAGGATCTCTGGAAGTATCGAGCAGTCCGGGGGTGGGAACCACCGTCACAGCCCGCTTGCCTCTCGGGCAGCGTGTTCAGGATATTTTTTCAGCCCCTATCCCGGGATAAGCGTCGGGTCTCGGCGCGTGAGGATAGGCGCTTATTGATAACTGCGGACCAGCTCCAGGCTGATCCCGCCGGCCGAGTCTGTGTCCATGTAGGCGTATTGTCCGGATCCGGGCTTGCCTAGGTCGCCCCATGCGCCCGATTGGTGCACGTGGTAGCCCAGTTTTTCAAATGCGCCAATCGACTTGGGCAGATCCTCCACCAGCATCCCGATATGCTGGAACCCCTCGCGGCGGTGCTTGTTGAGGAAATCCGCATAGATATTCGGCGGACTCGGCGGCGGAGAGATCCATTCATAGCGAAACTGAGCATGTCGTTGAAATCCGACTTCGAACGCTAGCGTCAGCGCCTGGTATCTGTACCGGGAGTCAGCCCGCGGCGTGGCGTGCTGCATCGGGAAGGCCGGGAATCCGAGCTTCTCCCAGAATGCGGACACTGCCGTAGCATCCCAGACCACTGCGCCGAAGTGCGACACGAGCGCCGGTCCACGCGCCGGCGGCATGCCGCCCTCGCGATACGCCAAACCCAGTACGAACTTGCCGTCCGATTCCGTATCGAAGTATGTATACGTCGCGCTCTGCATTCTTACTTGCTGCAACACTTCTACGCCCTTCCCCTTCATTCGCAGAATCTCGGTCTCTACCTGCTGCCGGCTGGGGACTTCATGCACGATAGCGAGAATTCCGTCTCCGTGTTTGGAGAGGAAATTGGTGTAGGCGTTGCGCTGCCCTTCGGCCGGCTGGATCATATCTACCGTCAGGTTGCCCAGATGTCCGGTGATCTGCCAGGCGTAGATGGTGACTGGTGCGCCGCGGAATTGGCCCACGAGTTGGATGTTGGGATACGCCTGGATATCGGAGAGCCCGAGCGCTTCCCACGCAGGCCTAGCCTTGTCGATGTTCTCCACGACCCAGGTCACGCGATTGACCGTCTTGTAGTAATCAGGCAATTGGGCCGAACAAATCCCCGCCAGGGAAAACACCGCAACACACCAGTGTAGGATTCGCAAAGGAGTGTAGAGTATCAGATGCAGGCAACCCTGTCCTCACCCTATCCCAGGGTAGGCGCAATGCGCCCCCTGGGAATGATAGTAAAGACCGTATGCAACGTTCGACCATCATTCTGGCGTTCGGAATCACGGCGGCGATCACGGCGTCAGCGCAGCCTACGTTCACTAAGGACGTCGCACCGATCTTTCAAAGAAATTGCCAAGCCTGTCACCGGCCGGGCGAAGCCGCGCCGTTTTCGCTGCTGACGTATCCACAGGCGCGCCCGTGGGCCAAAGCGATCAAGGCCGCGGTGCTGGAGAAAAAAATGCCGCCGTGGTTCGCCGATCCGCAATTCGGAAAGTTTGCCAACGACGCTTCGCTCTCCTCTCACGACGTGCAGACCCTGGCGGCCTGGGTGGATGCCGGCGCTCCCTTAGGCGATCCGAAGGACATGCCCGCACCCAAGCAATTCGTGGAAGGTTGGACGATTCCGAAACCGGACGTCGTCTTCCCACTGCCCCAGCCTTTCCCGATCCCGGCGACCGGAGTGATGGAGTATCAATACGTGATTATTCCCACCGGGTTTACGACAGACACATGGGTGCAGCATGTGCAAGCCCGGCCTTCCAACCATAGCGTGGTTCATCACATCGTCGCTTACGTACGCGTTCCGGGATCCAATTACTTTAAGGACATGCCGAAGAACGTGTTCTTCGAAGCGCCTCCGTCGAAGGACAGCCCGGAAAAGGCGAATGCCGATCCGGTAAAGCCCGACCTGCCGAACGATTGGCTTACCGGCTATGCTCCCGGGCAGCCGCCCGACATGTTTAAGCCGGGCCAAGCGAAGTTGATTCCCGCGGGATCGGACATTGTGCTGGAGATTCACTACATGCCCGAAGGAACAGCAACCACCGACCAGTCGCGTTTGGGCCTGGTGCTGGCCAAAGAGCCGCCCACCGAGCGCACCATGACCCTGTCGGCCGGTAACATGTCTTTCAAGATTCCGCCCGGCGATCCGAATTTCGGCGTGGACGCATCCTTCACCATGCCGGAAGACGTGACGCTGCTCGGGCTGCATCCGCACATGCATATGCGCGGCAAGGCCGCGCAATACTGGCTCGTTTTCCCCGATGGAAGAAAAGAAACGCTGCTCAATGTCCCGCGCTACAACTGGCACTGGCAGCTTTGGTACGATTTCACCGACCCCATCAAGCTGCCCAAGGGCACGAAGCTCGCGTGCACCGAGCGTTTCGATAACTCCAAGAACAATCCGGAAAATCCGGATCCCACCAAGATTGTGATCTGGGGCCAACAGAGCTTTGACGAGATGGTGGTCTGCATGTTCAACGTGTCTTTCGACGCCAAGATCACCACTCAGCAGATGCTTGCGCCGGCGCGGCCGAAACATGACTAGGCGCGCGGCGTTCGCCCTCGCCACGTTAACAATTTCCGGCTCTCTAGTCGCGCAGCTCAGCACCGGAAAGCAACCCATGGCGGTGGCGGTCAACGAGGCTGCCAACAAGGCCTACGTCGTGGGCCACAACAGCAATACCGTGACGGTCATCAGCGGGAAAACGCGAACCGCCGTCGCCACCATCCCGACGGGAGCGGGACCGGAGGGCATCGCCGTCAATCCGCTCACCAATCGCGTGTACGTTGCCAATGCCGGCGAGGGTTCGGTGACGGTCATCGACGGCTCGACTGACACCGTTGCGGCGACGGTGCGCGCGGGCAGTAACTGTCATGCCTTGGCGGTGAATCCCGCGACGAACAAGATTTACGTGGCCAACAATTTCGGCCACAGCGTAACGGTGATCGATGGCGACACGCACGCCACAACGACCTTCCGTGTCGGCCAGGGACCTCGGGCCATCGCCGTGAACTCCGTCACGAACAAGATCTACACGGCAAACTACGGCAGCAAGGACTCCACGGAGATCGACGGCGCCACCAACGCGCTCGCCTCCGTGCCGGCCGGCAGACATCCGTGGGCCATCGCCGTCGACAGCCGCGCCAACAAGACTTATGTAGTCAACGAGGACAGCAGCAGCGTTTCCATCTACGACGGCGCTACCGGCAAGACGAAAAATGTGACCGTCGGCGAAATTCCATTCGCGGTCGCCGTGAATCCGGCGGCCAATCGAGCTTACGTACTCACCTACACCGAGAATACGATGGCGGTCATCGATGGGGCCACCGGCACGGTGACGAGGACGGTGCCGCTGGCCACGCATCCCTCGGCGATCGCGGTCAATCCCCAAACGAACCAGATCTACATCGCCAACCAGACCACCGCGGACGTGCTGGTCCTCGACGGAGGCACTTACGGCGTCGTTGGAAGAGTGGAAGCCGGCGCCATCCCCTACGCGATGGCTGTGGATGCGAGCGCCAATCTTGTCTACGTGGCCAACTTCAGCGGCGACAGCACCACGGTGATCGACGATCAAGCGGCAAAGGGATGGCCGCAGCCGCCCAAGTTTCGCGTGGTGGCCCTGGCAGAGCGGGGCGGCGGCGACCATCAACAGTTCGTCGATACGGCCAAGGTCTACCTGAACAAGCTGGCGGCCGAAAACGACTTCGCGGTGGACTACATCACCGGCACGGAGCGTATCAACGAGGAATTCCTCACGCAATACAAGCTCTTCATCCAGCTCAACTATCCTCCTTATCACTGGGCGCCGATCGCCAAGAAGGCCTTTGAGAATTACATCACTCAGGGCAAAGGCGGATGGATCGGCTTCCACCATGCCGGCCTGCTGGGCGACTTCGACGGATACCCGATGGATCCCTGGTTTTCTGAATTCTTGGGTGACATCCGCTTCACGCATTACTTGCCGGATTTCGCCAAGGCCACGGTCAAGATTGAGGATTCCTCCAGCCCGCTCGCCAAGGGACTGCCGTCGTCGTTCGCGATCGACAAGGAGGAGTGGTATACGTGGAGCAAGTCGCCGCGTCCGAATGTGCGGGTGCTGGCTGCGGTGGACGAGTCCAGCTACGTGCCGAACACCATGATCAAGATGGGCGGCGACCATCCCGTGGTCTGGTCGAACCCGCATTTCAAGGCGCGCAACGTTTACATCTTCATGGGACATCACGGCGGGTTGTTCGACAATCCGCACTTCGTGCAGTTGTTCCGCAACGCCGTTTTCTGGGGAGCGGGCCAATGATGCAACCCCTTTGGGGATTCGCATTCCTGGCAGCGTTGTCGCTCTCCGCTCAGCCTTCTCCAGCGCAACCGAGAGTACTCCTCTTCTTTTCCCTGAACGTCGAAGCCGACCACGTGCTCTTTGCTGCCGACGCGCTGAAGTTCTTTGCGGAACAGGCCGACAAACACGATTTTCGCGCGGAAGCAACCAGCAATTGGGCGGAGATGAACGACGAGAACTTGAAGCAATACAAGATGGTCGTATGGCTCAACGCGATTCCTCCGAGCGCGCAGCAAGAGGCCTTCCAGCGATACATGGAAAATGGCGGGGCCTGGCTGGGTTTCCACGTCGCCGCGTACAACGACCGAAATTCGCGCTGGACATGGTTCCGGCAATTCGTCGGTGGCGGCGCTTTCGGCGTGAACAACTGGCCGCCGCTGCCGGCCAAGCTCATCGTTGACGACGCGGAGAGCCCCGTCACGCGCGGCATTCCGAAAACTTTCGTAGCGCCCATCAACGAATGGTATTCCTGGCGCCCCAGCCCGCGCCTGGACAAGAACATCCGCGTCCTGCTGACGCTCGACGCGACCCAATACCCTCTTGGCATCAAGAGCATGATCACGGACAAGGATCGGGACGTGCCGGTTGTGTGGACCAACACTAATTTCAAGATGCTGTATATGAACATGGGGCACGGCGACAAGATCTTCACCAACGCCACCCAAAACAAACTGTTTGAAAACGCCATCCTATGGCTTTTGGGTAAGAACTGATCGCCAAGAACGGATTTAAAAAAATGCGCCGGCCCCTATCCCAGGATAGGCGCGGAGTGGCTGGCTGGAGTGGTAGCTTCGCAAGCCATGACACGAACTCGGCTTCTTGCTCTGGGTTGCACTCTCCTATTGGCAGGCCAACTGGCGGTTGGCCAGACTTTCGGTTCGATCGGCGGCGAGGCCCGCGATTCCAGCGGCGCGGTGGTCGCCGGGGCCACAGTTACGGCCGTGAATGCCGGAACCAATGCCGCTCGCACGGTGGCGACGAACGAGGCGGGTGTGTATTCGTTTCCGTCCCTGCCGCCCGGAATCTACACGCTGAAAGTCGAGAAGTCCGGCTTCAAGACGGTGGTTCGCAACCAGATCGAGTTGCAGGTGCAATTAGCGGCGCGCGTCGATTTCGACTTGCAGATCGGCCAGGTGAACGAAACGGTCGAAGTGAGCGCCGCCGCCGCGTTGCTGGTGACGGATAACGGCACGGTCGGAACGGTCATCGAGAACAAGCGCATTGTGGAGTTACCCCTGAACGGCCGCAACTATCTCCAGTTGGTTTCGCTGGCGCCCAACGTATCCACCGGCTTCTCGGGGCAAGGGCAAGCCGGCGCGCGCCAGGGGGGCATCCGCGCGGCCCAGACGATTGCGGTGGCCGGCCAACGAACCAACTTCAATCACTACACTTTGGACGGCGTCGAAAATACCGATCCCAATTTCAACACCTTCGTCGTGATGCCTTCGATCGACGCGCTGGAGGAATTCAAGGTGCAGACCGGCGTCTATCCGGCGGAGTTCGGCCGCCAGACCACGCAGATCAACGTGCTGACCAAGTCAGGCGCCAACCACTATCACGGCACGACCATCGAGTGTTGACGCAACGAAAAGACGGACGCTAATCCGTATGCGTTCACCTCGATCCGCACCAGCAAGGATCCCTTCAAGTGGAATCAGTACGGCTTCACGCTGGGCGGACCGGTCTGGCTGCCCAAGGTTTTCAAGGGCAAGGACAAGCTGTTCTTCATGGCTAACTACGAGTCCTACCGCAAGCGCGGCAATACCACCGGCCTCTATTCCCTGGCGCCGGTGGCCGTGCAAGGCGGAGACTTCTCGTCGATTGCCAACAAGATCTACGATCCCGCCACCCGCGCTCTGGCGACGGATGGAAAGACCATCACGGCAACACAGTTTCCGGGAAACATCATCCCGCAAGGCCGGATCAGCTCGATTTCGAAAAAGCTGCTGGAGTTCTACCGCACCCCCGTGCTGCCGGGCCCGGTCAATAATTACGTCACCGCGCTGGCCCGTCCGCAGAACCGCGACCAGTTTGTGCTGCGGATGGACTATGTGGAGTCCTCGAAATCCACTTGGGCCGGCCGTTACAGTTGGGGCGATGAAAACGAGTCGAGTCCTGGACTGAACCTCAATGGCACCAAGCTGGTCACGAATCTTGAACAGTACATGGGGTCGAACACGCGAGTGTTTTCGCCAAGAGTGGTGAACGAAACACGCTTCGGTTACACGCGCTTCTACAACTCCGTGGGCACCTTGCTGGCCTTCCAGCGCAACGTGGTGGACGAGCTTGGCATCCCCGGATTGAAAGGCGGTGACCCGGTGTCGTGGGGCATACCCAGCATCGGCATCGCCAACTACAACGGCATCGGAGACTCCACGGACGGTCCCTTTGAGAACAAGAACAGCACGCTCCAGTTCCTCAACAACACGTCCATCGTGAGCGGTAAGCACTCGGTCCGCTTCGGCGGCGAAATTCGGAGGGACCAGTTCAACCAGGTGGGCAATCAGTATGGACGCGGAAGCTTTGGATTTTCGCAGACTCCCACGCAAGACCCGGTGACGCATGCGCAGGGCGACGCATTCGCCTCGTTTCTGCTCGGGAACGTCACTTTGACCGAAGTCGCCGCGCAGATCGCGTCCGTGCAATTCCGCGCCACTAGTTTCGCGCTGTACATCGACGACGTTTGGAAGATATCGCCGAAGCTGACGTTGTCGCTCGGCCTGCGCTACGAGAACACGCCGCCCTGGGAGGACATTTCCGGCAATCTGACCACGGTCTACTTCAACGCTTTCGATAGCACGCCCAACGTGACGGATCAAAGCCGTTATCCGGTCTTCTTGCGCCAAGGCAAGGGCAGCGATCCGTACGCCGGATTGAAGGTTCGCTGGCCCAATATTCCATTAGTGCAGGATGGGCGTCTCGGCAACCGACTGGTCAATCGCGACAACAACGACTTCGCACCGCGCCTGGGAATCGCCTGGAGCCCCAACCCGAAGTGGGCCATCCGCACGGGAGCCGGATTGTTCTACAACCAGGACCAGGGGAATCCGCGCTTCGATGTCGGCCGGAACGCCGCCGGACGAACGCGCAACGACGACAATCCCGACTTTCCCGCCGAAACCTGGCTCAATGGAGCGTCCAGCCTGGCCGGCTCGGTGGCTAACATTCTTACGCCGCAAGCGTTCTCCAACAAGTTCGACCGTCGCACGCCTTATTCGATGCAGTGGTTGGTGAACGTCCAGCGTGAACTCGCCGGCAATCTGACATTCGAAGCCGGCTACGTGGGATCGATCAGTCACCATCTCGAGTCGTACCGCGGAGTCAGCGCGGCGGTACCTGGGCCCGGCACCGTCGCCAGTCGGTCGCCTTACCCAAATTTCGGCCTGCTGGTATTGGTGGAAAACGGCGGCAATGGCAACTACAATTCGATGGGCTCGAAAATGACCAAGCGTTTCTCCAATGGGGTGACGGCGCTGGTGTCCTACACATGGTCCAAGTCGATCGACGAGACCAGCGGGATCCGGACTTCCGACAGCGACACGCTCTTCTCGCAGAACGGCAACTGCCAGCGCTGTGAGCGCGGGCTCTCGGCCTTCGACAATCGCCATCGCCTGACCACCTCGGGCTTGTACGACTTGCCGTTAGGCAGGGGCCGCAGGATCGATATCCGAAATGGATTCCTCGATGCCGTGGTCGGCGGCTGGCAGCTTGGCTCCATCGTCACGTGGCGCACTGGATTTCCCATCAATCCAACCGCCGGCGTCAATCGCGCCAACACGAATATCGCGAACGATCGTCCCGACGCGACCGGCCAGAGCGTGGCCCTGCCGCAGCCCACCACGGATCGCTGGTTCAACACTTCGGCGTTCGTTTTGCAGCCGATCTACACTTTTGGCAATGCGGGACGGAACACCGTGATCGGCCCGCGCGGCTTTTACTGGGATTTCTCTACGCACAAAGACTTCCGCATCCGGGAGGGGCACGAACTGCAGTTCCGTTGGGAAGCGTTTAACGTCCTGAATCATCCGGTTTGGGGCCTGCCCAACACTTCGCTGAGCAGCATCAATTTCGGCCGCATTACCTCAACCAACGGAAGCATGCGTCAAATGCAGTTTGCGCTGAAGTATGTCTTCTGATATCGCTCGTTCCGCCACTACGCTAAGAAGTATCGGATTTGACCGCGGAGATGTTCAAACGAACGTAGTCTAGGTTGTAGGCGGGACTCGCCTCCACGAAATCGTTTACGAATGCGGGACGCTCGTCGGCCGGCAGAACGGACTGGAAGGCGCGCAGGATTACCGTCCCGACAAAGTCGTGATACTTCTGGCGGGTCTCGAAGGGCGTGGGCGCGGCGGTCAACGAGACTTCGATTTCACTGAACCCGGCGGAGGCGGGCCGTGGCCGGGTCCCCCCGGGCGTCGGGTAAAAATAAAGTTCCTGCCAGGCCCGGAAAGACGGTGCGTAACGAGGTTTCTCCATCACCTCTTCCACGACTTCATGCGCGTGCACCAGGTTTCCGAAGCCTCCGCACTGCGCGATCAGGCGGCCGCCTGGCCGGAGCGCAGCGGCGAGCGAACGGAAGAGCATCCCATGATCTTTTATCCAGTGAAATACGGCATTCGAGAAGATCATGTCCACTGAGCCTGCGAACGGCAGGCGCGTCAAATCCGCGCGCACCAGCCGGATCTGGGGATGGCCGGTGAGACGCTCGGCGGCAACATCCAGCATCTCGGCGGAGTTGTCCACGGCCAGAACCAGGCCCTGGGGAACGGCTTCGGCCAGCATCTCGGAGAGGCGCGCGGTGCCGCATCCGGCGTCAAGGACCGTCTCTCGTCCGGTGAACGGGAGAGAGGCCAGGATCCGCTTTCCCCATGCCTGCTGCACGGTAGAAACCGAGTCGTAGCTCTTCGCATTCCACGTACTGTTCTCGGCCATTGTGGTAGATTATTTGTTTATCACAACCATCAGATTGCTAGACGGGAGATCGGGCATGGCGGAAGCGGTCAAGGCAGGACTGGAAGATGTCGTCGCGGGGGAATCCTCGATTTGTTACATCGATGGACAGCGCGGCATTCTCAGCTACCGGGGTTTCAACATTCACACGCTCGCTCCGAATGCCGAATTCGAAGAGGTCGCCCACCTGTTGTGGTTCGGACGGCTGCCTAAGCGCGCCGAGCTCGACCAACTGAAGAAGCAACTGGCCGGCGAGCGGCGCCTGCCTCCGCAAGTCGTGGACTTTCTGCGCCGGCTTCCGCCCGGATCGCTGCCAATGGACGTGCTGCGCTCGGCGGTCTCGGTGCTCGGACACTACGATCCCGACGCGCAGGACATGTCGCGCGACGCGAATGTCCGCAAGGCCATTCGCCTGACCGGACAGCTCGCAGCCGTAGTGGCGCACTTCGATCGCATCCGTCACGGCAAAGAGCCCGTCGAACCGAATCCCAGCCTGAGCCACGCCGGGGCATTCCTGCACATGCCCACCGGCGAGCAGCCCGGTCCGAACGCCGAGCGGGCGCTGAACGTCCGGCTCAACCTGCCGGCGCGTCACGAACTCAACGCATCGACGTTCGCGGCGCGGGTCACGGCGGCGACGCTGTCGGACATGCATTCGGCTGTCGCTTCGGGTATCGGAGCTCTCAAAGGTCCGCTGCACGGCGGCGCCAACGAAGCCGTGATGAAGCTGCTGCTCAACTTCAACAACGCCGAGGAGGCGCTGGCCAAGGTCAAGCAGATGCTGGCGGAAAAGAAAAAGCTCTCCGGCTTCGGGCACCGCGTCTATCACACGGAGGATCCGCGCGCGACACATCTGCGGAAGATGTCGGAAGCGCTGGGACGCGAGAAGGGCGAGCTGAAGTGGTTTGAGATTTCGCGAGCCATGGAAGAATTCATCCTCAAGGAGAAGCGGCTCAACGCCAACGTGGACTTCTACTCCGCGTCGACGTATTACGTGCTGGGAATGGCCATCGACCTGTTCACTCCCTTCTTCGCCGTGAGCCGCATCTCCGGATGGACGGCGCACATCCTCGAGCAGTACGAGAATAACCGCCTGATTCGCCCGCGCGCCGAGTACCTGGGACCCGCCGACGGCGTCGCCTGGGTCCCGATCGAGAGCCGCTGATGGAGGAGCGCGATTTCTTCACCGAGACGCAGGAGACGCGGCCCGCGACATTGAACTGTCCCTCCTGCCGCCAGCAGGACACCTACGATCTGCGCTGGATCGTGCGCCGCAAGAGGGCCTCGTTGCCTCCGCGCGCCAATGAAGAAGACCGCCGTCGCTTCGCCGCCGCCAAGCCCTACATCGTGCGCGTGGATGACGTCACGGTGTGCAAGAATCCGCGGTGCCGGAAGAAACTGGAAGTCTCGGGTGTGCAGTCCGTCGCGTTCTTATAAAATCAAAGCAACCGCCGATTAACGCCGATGGACGCCGATCGGATTCAGCGCCATTTCGTTCACCCATTTCAGGAAACGGAAAAGACGGGCTTTCTCCTTCCAGAGGAATGCCCAGAATTCACGGAAGCCGATGTCGGGGGCTTTCATTCCCGAGTACGTTTCAATGCGCCATCTTAGATAAGGACTGCGCCAGGGCCGCAAGCGGTAGCCGCTCGAGCTGACCCACAAAAACCGAAGGGCAGGAATCATTGCGAGCTGGGAGCCTTGCCGCCGGCGTAGTATCCGGAGCGCGTGCGGACCATCAGCTTGTCCTGTCCCTTGGACTGGGCAGTCACCCGGACGGTGCGGAAGCTGCCGTCGGGAGTTTCGCCCGAAGGCGTGTAGGAGATCATGTACTGGTTGCGAATGTCGCGGGCGATCTTGGTGGCGATCGACTCCACCTCGTTCAAATCCGACGGGAAGAAGGCGGCGCCGCCACTGGCGTCGGAGATGGCTTCAAGCGCTTTCTTGGCGCGCTTGATATCGCGACGGCTTTCATCGGTGAGCAGGCCCACGGTGTAGATCACCGTCTCGGATTCGTGCGCGGCGCGGACAGCTTGCTCCAGCGTGAAGCGGCTGGCGTTATCCACGCCGTCGGTCACCACGAGCAGCACCTTCTTCGGCTTCTTGCCGATGTCGTGCACGTGGTCGAGCGACATGACCAGGGCGTCGTAGAACGCCGTGCCGCCGCGTGAATCGATCTTCTCCAGGCCCTCGCGAAGCTCGTCCAGGTCGCTGGTGAAATCCTTATCGAGGAAGGACTCTTCGTTGAAGTTGACGATGAAGACTTCGTCCTGGGGATTCGAGGTCTTGACGAAGACCAGCGCAGCGGCGTTCACCTTGGCCCGCTTCTCGCGCATGCTGCCGCTGTTGTCCACGATGATCCCGACCGAGACCGGAACATCCTCGCTCTTGCAGTCCTTGATGGTCTGCTCGATGCCGTTGTCGAAGACTTTGAAGTTGTCCTTGGTCAGGCCGCGAACAAAGCCTTTGTTCTTGTCGAGGACGGTGGCCGGCAACACCACGAGCTGCGTGACCGAACTGAAGGTCGGGACGCCGCTTCGTTGCGGATCGGGAAGAGGCTTCGTCGGAACCGGCTGCTGCCCGAATAGAACCACGGCGCACAGGATGGGAAGGGAAAGAAGCGCCGCTATCTTACTGGCTCGGAGCATAATAGCCGGACTTCGAATAGACATGCAGAGGAGGCAGGCCCGGCGGGGGATTCAGCTTGACCCGGATTTTCCTCCAGCGGCCATCCTTCGCCGCATTCTTTGGATTATATCCCAGGATGTACTGATTGCGGAGCTCGATCCCGATCTTTCCGGCAACATCGGGGAGCTCGTTCAAATTCTCGACTGGAAACTGTCGTCCACCGGTGGTCTCGGCCACGTCCGTCAGCAGGCCGGGTCCGGAGAGCTCCTCCGGAGTGCGGCCGCGCGAGCCGAAGGGCTCGAAGATACCGATGGCGTAGATCTGCACGTCCGATTCCTTCACCAGATTCTTGATTTCGTTCTCGGAGTAGCGGCTGTGATTGTCGCCGCCGTCGGAGAGGATCAACAGGGCCTTCTTCTGGTTGCGCGCATGCTTCATCTGGTCGAGCGAAAGATAAATCGCATCGAGCAAGGCGGTGCGGCCGTGGGCCTGCGTGAAGTTCAGCTTGGCCTGGATGTCCTCGACGCTGTTGGTGAAATCCATGATCAGGCGGGGCTGATCGTTGAAGTCCACCAGGAAGAATTCATCTTCGGGATTAGCGGACTTGAAGAACTGCAGGGCCGCGTTGCGCGACTTGTCGAGCTTGTTCGACATGCTGCCCGAGGCGTCGAATACCATACCCAGCGAGATCGGCACATCTTCGCTGCTGAAGTGCGCGACCTTCTGCTCGTCCTTGTCCTCGTAGATCTTGAAGTTTTCTCTTTCCAGCCCGGTCACGAGGCGGTTCATGGGATCGGTGACGGTAACGTTCACCAGCACCATGTTCACATCCACCTGGATGGGGCGCTCGCGCTGCGTCTTTAGAACAGGCTTGGTGTCATCTTTCCCAGGAGGCGGCAGCAGTTTGTTTTTGTTCTGCGCAGTGTTTTGACCCGGCGCCATCGCCGCGGCCAGCAGGAGAAGTACGATGATTCCGATCGCAGACAGGGCTAGGGTTGTAAGTTTGCTTCGGCCGGTCCGCCGTATCCGCCAGTGCATTCAACCCTCAGCCTGACATCCTAACGCTTTCGAAACGGATTCTACCATAGCAAATTTTGATATGGTAGACTACCTTTTACCTAATTCGGCATCGGGACTTTTTTGGAACTTAACTAAGGTTTAAAGATTGCCCGGACCCTCCATCCTGGCGGTAATACCAGCGCGCTTCCAGTCGAGCCGTCTCCCCGGCAAAGCCCTCCTCTCCATCGGCGACAAACCCATGCTGCAGCGCGTCTGGGAACGGGTAAAAGGATCACGCCTGGCCCGGCGGGTGGCCATCGCCACGGACGACGAGCGCATCCTGAAGGCCGCGCAAGCCTTTGGTGCGGAAGCCTTTCTGACCCGGCCGGAGCATGCCTCGGGCACCGACCGCGTCGCCGAAGTAGCCGCCCAACTCGACGCCACGATCGTGGTGAACGTTCAAGGCGACGAGCCCTTCATCGATCCTGCGGCCATCGACCAGGCCATCGAGCCTTTCTTGAACGGAAGCAGCGTCGTGATGAGCACACTCAAGACGCGCTTCGAGGACCCGGCCGAAGCCTCGAATCCAAACGTGGTGAAAGTCGTAGTCAATCATCTGGGGGACGCGCTCTATTTTACGCGCGCGCCGATCGCCGGGGCCGCGAAGCATCTGGGCCTCTATGTCTACGAGAGGAATTTCCTGCTCGGCTATTCGGGCTTGAAGCGTGGTCCGCTCGAAGCGGCCGAGCGGCTGGAGCAACTGCGGGCGCTCGAAAACGGTTTTGCGATTCGCGTCGTCGAGACCGGGCACGACAGCCTGGGCGTGGATACCGAGGAAGACCTGGCGCGCGCCAGGGAGCTTTGTAAAATGAGGAGAACCGATGTCTAAATATATTTTCGTCACCGGCGGCGTAGTTTCCTCCTTGGGCAAGGGACTGGCCAGCGCATCGATCGGATGCCTGCTGGAAAGCCGCGGGCTACGCATCTCTCTGCAGAAGTTCGATCCTTACTTAAACGTCGATCCCGGCACGATGAGTCCCTTCCAGCACGGCGAAGTCTTCGTTACCGACGACGGCGCGGAGACCGATCTCGACCTGGGGCACTACGAGCGCTTCACGCATGTACGCCTGAGCCGCGACCATAATCTGACCACCGGCCGCATCTACGAAACGATCCTGGCCAAGGAACGGCGCGGCGATTACCTCGGCAAGACCGTGCAGGTGATCCCGCACGTGACC
>CAZRND010000064.1:0-18026 GCA_964601345.1 uncultured Acidobacteriota bacterium
GAATACCAAGCTCATCGCCAATCGCCAGTCCTGGAAACAGCCGTGGAAGCGGCAGAAACTGGAGAACCTGAAGCTGCTTCTCGAAGGCGCGATGGCGGCCTTCGGGAAAGTCGGGTTGATGCTGAACGTGCGCCAAAAGGATTTGCCGAAAATATTAAAGGCCCTTCCGGCCTTGAAGCGTCCGACGATCTCGAAGCTCAGCGAGCGCGGATGGACGGCCGTGAATACGATTCTCGACGAGAAGACGGTGCGCGACATCATTCCCAAACTGAAGAAGGCAGGCGCGCAGGGCATCGTCGAGTATCCGCTGAACAAGATTGTGATGTGATGAGAGTCCTGCCTGCCAAAGAGTTGGGCTCGTTCCTGCGCCGTCGCGGGCTGGCACTCGCGCGCGCCGAAAGCGCCGCGCGACCCATTCTCGACGCGGTTCGCGGGCGCGGCGACCGCGCCGTGGCCGAGTACGCGCGCCGCTTCGACGGCTACGATGGTCCGCTGCGCCTCGGCGGTGACGAGATGGAACGCGCGTGGAAGGCCACGCCCGCGCAGTTGCTGGGCTTCCTGGAAGCGGCCGCCGAGCGCATCACAACGTTCGCGCGGCTGCAGATGCCGCAGGCCTGGATGCGCACGATCTCACCGGGCGTTCGCGCCGGCCAGATCGTGCGGCCCCTCGCGAGCGCCGGGTGCTATGTTCCCGGCGGACGCTTTCCTCTGCCCTCCACCGTACTGATGACCGCGCTCCCCGCGCGCGCCGCGAGAGTCAAGCATGTTGCCGTGGCTTGCCCGCGCGCGCCGCAAATCGTCTGCGCCGCCGCGCACCTCGCCCGCGCCGATGCCTTGTATCCCATCGGGGGCGTGCAGGCGATTGCTGCGCTCGCTTACGGGACGAAGACGATCCGCCGCGTGGACAAGATCGTCGGGCCGGGAAATCTGTACGTGACTGCCGCGAAACGCCTGGTCTCAGCGGAAGTCGGCATCGACTTCATCGCCGGACCTACTGAGGTGGTTCTGGTGGCCGAAACGGGCAACGCGAAGTGGATGGCCGCCGATCTCGTCGCTCAAGCCGAGCACGATCCTGCGGCGGTAGCGATTCTGCTGACGCCGTCGCGCGCGCTGGCCCGGCGCGTCGCCGCTCTGGTCCCTGCCACATGGAAGAATTGCGCGGCTGTGGTCGCGCGGTCGCTCGATGAAGCGCTCGACATCGCAAACCGCATTGCACCTGAGCATCTTTGGCTGGCCGATCCGTCGTGGCTGAGAAAAGTCGAGAACGCCGGAAGCATTTTCCTCGGACCGTACTCCCCCGTTGCCGCGGGCGATTACGCGACCGGTCCGAATCACACACTGCCAACATCGGGCGGCGCGCGCCTGCGCGGCGGACTCTCCGTGCAAGACTTCACCAAGATCGTAACCGTACAGCAACTCTCCTACCGAGGACTTGCGCGCGTCGGGCTTACGGTCACGAACCTGGCCCGCGCTGAAGGGCTGGAGAATCACGCCCGTTCCGTGGAGGTCCGTTTCCGGTGAAACCGAAGGCTTCTGTCGCGCGAATGGACCCTTACGTCCCGCCGATGTCGGGACGCGAGAAGTTTCTCCGGCTCGACTTCAACGAGAACACCACTGGCTGCTCGCGCCGCGTGCTCAGTGCTATTCGGAAATCGCTCGACTGCGGGCGGCTGGCCGCCTATCCCGAGTACGAAGAATCACGTGCGAAGATCGCCGCGGCGTTTGGCCGTTCTCCCGAGGAAACGATCCTCACGAACGGCATCGACGACGCGATCCTCCTGCTGCTGAGCGCATTCGTGGAGCCCGGGCAGCGAGTCGTCACCGCTGAGCCCTGCTTTTCGATGTACCGCTTCTATGTTTCGGTCGTGGATGCCCGCCCGGTCAGCGTTCGCCGCGCCGCCGACATGCAGTTCCCTCTTAAAGGGGTACGTGCTGCCGCGGCGAAGGGCGCGCGGGCGATCCTGGTGGACAATCCCAACAACCCTACGGGAACCGCCATCGAACCACGCCGTTTGATTGACTTGGCGCGCGATTTCCCCTCGACGCTGATTCTTGTCGACGAGGCTTACTTCGATTTCTACGGGCAAACGGCTTTGCCGGCGATCGCACGACATCGGAATCTGCTGGTCGCACGGACCTTCTCCAAAGCTCACGGCCTCGCGGCGCTGCGCATGGGCTGCCTCTTCGCGCATCGCGAAACCGCAGCCATTCTGCGCAAGGCCCACTCGCCGTTCAGCGTGAACAGCGTGGCGCTCGTCGCGGCGGTCGCGGCGCTCGGCGACCGCCGCGGCATCGAGTCCTATGCGCGGGGAGTCGTCGCCGCGCGCGCTTTCTTCGAGGCATCGCTGAGCAAAATGAGCATCCCTTTTTTCCCCAGCCGCTCGAACTTCGTCCTCGCGGATTTTGGCCGCCGCCTGCCGTCCGTTAAAGGCAGCTTGCGGCGGAACGGCATCCTGATCAGCGACCGAAGCGCGGAGTTGCCGGGATGCGCGCGCATCACCATCGGAACGCTGCCGCAGATGCGGCGCGTCGTTCGAGCCCTTCGCTCGATCTTGAGAGAGCCGGCATGAAAGTCCTGATCTTCGACATGGACGGCGTGCTCGTGGAGGTCACGGACTCCTATCGTCAGGCGACGATCGAAACGATCGAACAGTTCGGCGGGCCGCGCCTCACCAACGAGGACATCCAGGACTACAAGAACCAGGGCGGCTTCAATAACGATTGGGACCTGTGTGCCGCGGCGATTCGCAAGGCGGGAATTACAGCCGAGTACTCGCGCATCGTGGATGTCTTCCAGCGCCTTTATCTCGGCGAGAACAACGACGGATTGATTCTGCGTGAAACGTGGATTCCCTCTCCGGGACTTCTCGAACGCCTGGCGGCTCGCTACCGCCTCGCGCTATTCACCGGGCGCCTTCGCGCCGAGGCGTTTCTGGCATTGGACCGGCTGGCCCCCGAACTGCGTCTCGATCCGCTGGTGGGAATGGAAGACGTGGAGCGCCACAAGCCCGATCCCGAAGGCTTGCGCAAAATATGTGCGGCACTGCCCGGCGCGGATGCGGTTTACGTCGGTGACACCATCGACGATTGTGTCGCCGCGCGCGCGGCTGGCGTGCGATTCATCGGCATCGTGGCGCCGGCCTTGCCGCATCGCGACAAACTGACCGCGCAATTTCAGCGCGGCGGCGCGGCGGCCGTGATCCCCGACGTCAACCATCTGGAGGGAGTGTTATGAAGCGCAGCGCCGCCATCGAACGCATCACCACGGAAACGCAGATTCGCGCACGGCTCGTCATCGAAGGACGCGGTCGCTACCGAATCCGCACCGGCGTGCGTTTTCTCGATCATATGCTCGAGCTCTTTACCCGGCACGGCGGCTTCGATCTCGACCTCGCCGCCACAGGCGATCTCGACGTCGACCAGCACCACACCGTCGAGGACACCGGCATCGTCCTCGGACAATGCTTCGACGCCGCGCTCGGCGACCGCCGCGGCATCAATCGCGCCGGATATTTTCTGATGACCATGGATGAGACGCTCGGCGTAGCGGCGGTGGACTTCGGCGGGCGTCCTTACGCAGTAATCGAAACCAAGGTTCGTAACCGGCTAGTGGGCGATCTGCAAGTCGAATTGCTCGATGATTTTTTCCAGGGATTCGTCGTCGCCGCGCGCGCGAATCTGCACTTGAAGGCGCTCTACGGCCGATCGTCGCATCACAAAATCGAAGCGATCTTCAAATCCTGGGCGCGGGCCATGCGCACCGCCTGCTCGCGCGACCGTCAGATGGCCAAGGACCTGCCGAGCACGAAGGCGCTCCTATGATCGCGGTCATCGATTACGGCGCCGGCAACCTGCGGTCGGTGGCCAATGCCCTTGATCTTGCAGGCGCCGCCTATCGCCTGGCGTGTACGCCTGCCGATCTTGCGCATGCCGACGCCATCCTTCTGCCGGGTGTCGGACACTTTGGCCAGATGATGAAGGCTCTGCATGACGCGGGACTCGTCGATCCCTTGGGCGAACGCCTCCGCGCCGGAGTTCCTTACTTCGGCATATGCCTCGGCGCCCAGGCGCTCTATGAGTCGAGCGAAGAAGCGCCCGGCGCCGGCGGATTGAATCTGCTGAAGGGCCGCGTGCTGCGATTTCCGTCCGGCCACAAGGTCCCGCACATGGGTTGGAGCGAGGTCGCGGGCGAGTGGTTCTACTTCGCGCACTCCTATTACCTTCCCGCGGACGTGGAAGGTGTCGCCCGCACGGCGCGCCACGGATTCGAGTTCGCGGCCGTGATCCGTCGCGGCAACCTGTACGGAACGCAATTCCATCCCGAAAAGTCGGGCCCCGCGGGCCTGGCTTTGCTGAAGGAGTGGCTGGCTCTATGCCCGCAAAGCGCATCATCGCCTGTCTCGACGTAAAGGACGGCCGCGTCGTCAAGGGCGTGCGCTTCGTGTCGCTGAGAGACGCGGGCGATCCCGCCGAGCTTGCCGCGGCGTACAGCGAGGCGGGCATTGACGAGGTGGTGTTCCTCGACATCACGGCGTCGTCGGAGCGTCGCGACGCAATGGTCGCGGTCATTGAGCGGACGGCGCGGCGCGTCTTCATCCCGCTCGCCGTCGGCGGCGGCGTACGGACCGTGGACGATGCCCGCCGCCTGCTGCGCGCCGGCGCGGACAAAGTGTCCGTCAACACCGCGGCCGTCGAGCGTCCTCTGCTGATCCGCGAGATGAGCGAGGAATTCGGCGCGCAGGCCGTGGTGCTGGCGATTGACGCGCGAGGCGGCCGTGTCTTTACTTATGGAGGTCGCGCGGAAACGGCGCGCGATGCTGTCGAGTGGGCGCAAGAGGGCGAGCGCCTCGGTGCGGGCGAGATTCTGCTGACGTCGATGGACCACGACGGAACGAAGGCGGGTTTTGCGATTGAGTTGACGCGGGCCGTTTCCACGGCGGTCGGCATCCCGGTCATCGCCTCGGGGGGCGGCGGGACGCCCGAGCATTTCTACGACGTGCTCACCGCCGGCGCGGCCGACGCCGCGCTCGCCGCGTCCATTTTTCACTATGGAGAAGTTCCCGTGAACGTGCTCAAGACATATCTTTTGGAAAGGCAAGTAAAAATCCGTAAATGATCATTCCCTGCATTGACCTGATGGATGGACGCGCCGTGCAACTGATCCGCGGCGAAACGAAGGCTCTGGAGCGCGAAAATCCTCTGGCCATGCTGAAGGAGTTCGCCGGATTCCCGGAGATCCAGGTGATCGATCTCGACGCCGCGAAGGGACGCGGCACGAATGACCCGATCGTTCGAGAGCTCTGCGCCCGCGCGGCCTGCCGCGTCGGCGGAGGCGTGCGCACCGTGGAGCGCGCGCGCGAGCTGGCCGACGCCGGCGCGCGCAAAGTGATTGTCGGCACCGCGGCGTTCGCGTCGCAGGGCATTCGCCACGATTTCCTGAAGTCCCTCGCGGAACGCATCGGCAAGGCGCGCGTCATGCTGGCGCTCGACTCGCGGAACGGTAAGATCGTGATCCGAGGTTGGAAAGAATCGACGAATCTCTCCGCGGAAGACGTGATCCGGCAGCTCGAACCTTACTGCGGCGAGTTCCTTTGTACTTATGTGGACCACGAAGGCACCATGACCGGCACCGACCTGCGCTGGTTCGCCCGCCTGCGCAAGGCAACCTCTCACCCGATCACCGCGGCGGGCGGCATCCATACCGTCGAGGAGATTCATACGCTCGAGGCCATGAACATCCATTCGGCTATCGGCATGGCTGTGTACACCGGCAAGTTGAAATTAAAAGACTTACGTGTCATGTAAATTATATACATTCATGATATAATCATTCGATATGAAACCCATCCTGATCCACCTTGACGAACCTACCTATAGAGCACTGGAGCAGGTGGCACCGTCGGCAAAGCGACAACGGGGGCAGTTCATCCGCGAGGCGATTCGGAAGGCCATCCGGGAGCAAGAATATGAGCGTATCCGGCTAGCTTACTTGTCTCAGCCCGACACGGAACCCGGCGATGATTGGTCCAACTCCGAGGAGTACAAGTCTTGAAACAGTACGAGATCTGGTGGGCTAAGCTGCCGGGTTCGGCCGGAGAACGACCGGTCCTCTTGCTGAGTCGGGCCCAAGCTTATTCCGTGCTAAACAAGTACATCGCGGCCGAAGTCACGAACACGGTGCGCTTGATCCCGGTCGAAGTCCCTCTCGGTTCAGAGGAAGGCCTTCCCCAAATGTCCGTCGCCAATTGTGACAACTTGCGCACGGTCTCCCGTCCCTGGCTGGTCCGTCGAATGGGGGCCCTTTCGAGGAAGCGCCATCTCGAAGTAAAGCGCGCTGTCGGATATGCACTTGGTTGGGATGAGTTGATCGAAGCGGGCTAGCTGGGAGTTCCCGTCACCACTCCTAGAAACGCGCGCGCCGCGTGGGAGAGTTGCCGGCGGCTGGGGTGGATCAGGCGGATCTTGCGCTCCACCTTTAATTCCTTGACCGGCACTTCCACCAGCGTTCCGGCGGCAAGTTCGGCTTGGACCGTCATCCGCGGCAAGAAAGCCACGCCCATTTCGAGCTGCACTGCTTCCTTGATCGTGTCGAGCGTGGGCATCTCGACGTTCATATTCAACGGCACGTGATGTTTTTGAAACGCGCGCAACACGGTCTGGCGGTAAGGCGAGACGACGTTGTGCGCGATGAAAGTTTCTGTGCCCAGCTCGGTAATGCGCGCCTGCTTGCGCCCCGCGAGCGGATGTCCCGGATGCACAACGAAACAGAGCGCGTCCGTGTAGATCACCAGCGCCTGCAGGTTTCGCTCGGCAGGTTCGTACGACACAACGCCCATGTCGATGGAGTTGTCGAGGACTTCTGAGGGAATGCGGCTCGAAAAACTCCGGCGCACCTCGACTTTCACGCGCGGATAGAGCGCCCGAAAGGCCCGGATATGGCTCAACAAATAGAGCGCGCCGGATTCGTTGGCGCCAATGCTCAGCCGGCCGACGTGATTGTCGCGCAACTCTTCGAGCGCGTTGGTTAGGCCACGGTTCAGGTTTTCGAACTTGCGGGCGAACTCCAGCACTACTTTGCCGGCGTCGGTGAGAGTGCCATCCTTGAGCGAGCGGTCCACCAGCTTCTCGCCGAGCTCGGCCTCCAGCCGCTGCAAAGCCAGGCTCACGGCAGGCTGCGTGCGCATCAGTTTGTGGGCTGCGCGCGAGAAACTCTTCTCGTTCGCGACGGCCAGAAAGATCGCCAGTTGGGAGAGCTCCATGGAACGCCCGTCAGTATAACAGAATCTTATGAATACAAAAAAATTATAAATTTGACTTATCTTGGCTGTTTCGACATGATAGCCCCATGGACAACCGAATTTACATCTTCGACACGACCTTGCGCGACGGCGAACAGTCCCCCGGCTGCAGCATGAACACGCCGGAGAAATTGCGGATGGCGCGCATGCTCGTGGACCTGGGCGTCGATGTGCTCGAAGCCGGTTTCCCGATCGCATCGGAAGGCGACTTCGACGCGGTGCGGGCCATCGCCCGCGAGTACAACTGGGTTTCGGTGGCGGCTCTGGCGCGCACCACGCCGGCGGATATTGAACGCGCCGCGGCGGCCCTTGAGCCGGCGCGCCGGCCGCGGATTCACACGTTTATCGCGACGTCCGAACTGCACCTTGCCGTGAAGCTGCGGAAGACCCGCGAGCAGGTGATCGACGAGACCAGCCGTGCCGTCGAGCAGGCTCGCCGTCACGTAGACGACGTGGAATTCTCGGCCGAAGATGCGACCCGCAGCGACTTCGACTATCTCTGCAAAGTGGTGGATGCGGCGGTCGCGGCCGGGGCCACCACCATCAACCTGCCCGACACGGTCGGCTTCACCGTGCCTGCGGAGTACGCCAAGTTCATCGGCACGATTGTCGAACGCCTCCGAGGACGCGCGGTGGTCAGCGTCCATTGCCATGACGATTTGGGCCTGGCGGTGGCGAACACGCTGGCAGCGCTCGCGGCGGGCGCGCGTCAGGTGGAGTGCACCATCAACGGCATCGGCGAGCGCGCCGGAAATGCCTCGCTGGAGGAAATTGTGGCGGCGCTGCAAGTCCGCTCGGAGGTTCTGCCCTATCGCACCGGCGTCCGCAGCGAGCTTCTCTATCCTGCCAGCCAGCTCTTGACGCAGCTCATTGGCGTGGCCGTGCAGCCGAACAAGGCGATCGTGGGCCGCAACGCCTTCGCGCACGAAGCGGGCATCCATCAGGATGGCGTGATCAAGGACCGCACCACCTACGAGATCATGAAGCCGCAATCCGTGGGCTTCCCGGAGACGCTGCTCGTGCTCGGCAAGCACTCCGGCCGGCACGCGCTTCAACAGCGCTATCACCAGCTCGGCTATGAGCTGCAAAAAGCGGAGCTCGACGCGATCTATTCACGCTTCGCCGCCCTGGCCGACCGCAAGAAGAACATCCTCGACGACGACCTGGTCGATCTGCTGCACAAGAACGGCGACACCGCCGGCCTCCAACTGGACTCGATCGAAGTCAGCTCCGGCGAAGAGGGCGCGCAAGCAACGGTGACGCTGCTGCGCGGCGAAGAAGGACTGGTCGGCGTGGCGAGCGCGGCCGACGTCATCACCGCCGCTTGCTCGGCCGTGGACTCCGCAACGGGTACCTCCGGGCGCCTCGTCTCCTACAAGATCATCGCCGGATCGGCGACGGGCCGCGTCAACGTCGAGGTTACCGCCGAGTTCAAGGGCATCACGGGAGCGGGATCAGCGGAGGACGCGGATCTTATCCATGCCGCGACCACGGCGTATCTCAAGACGGTGAATCGCTATCTGCGCCAGCAGGTGGAGCAGAAGCGGCGCACCGGCGACTCAACCATTTCCGGAATCGCGATACCAATCAAATAACTATTCAAAACAACTATGGGACAAACCATTACCGAAAAAATCCTGGCCGCGCATTCCCCTGACGGCCAGGCGAGGCCGGGACAGATCGTCAACGCCGCCATCGACCTGATCGTGGCGCACGAAGTCACCACGCCTCCCGCCATCGACATGCTCCGCAAGCTGGGCATCACCAAAGTCTGGGACCCGACGAAGATCGTGGCCACGCCCGACCACTTCGTGCCGAACAAAGACATCCAGAGCGCCGAGCTCGCCGCGGCCCTGAAGAAGTGGGTCGAGGAGCAAGGGATCCCGCACTACTACGGCGTGGGCCGTCACGGCATCTGCCACGTGATTGCCAGCGAGCAGGGGCACATCCTGCCGGGAACCACGGTGATCTGCGGTGACTCGCACACCACCACGCACGGGGCGTTTGGATGCTTCGCTGCCGGCGTGGGCTCCACCGATCTCGCCGCCGCGCTCGCGACGGGCAAGCTCTGGTTCAAGGTTCCCGAGACGCTCCGTTTCGACGTCAGCGGAACCTTCGCGCGCGGCGTCTATGCCAAGGACCTGATCCTGCACGTCATCTCGATCATCGGCGTGGACGGTGCGAACTACTGCGCCATGGAGTGGGCCGGGCCATCGATCCGGCAAATGACTATGGAGAGCCGCATGACGCTCACCAACATGGCCATCGAGGCCGGCGGCAAGAGCGGCATCATCGAGCCGGACGAAGTGACCTTCGAGTTTGTGCGCGCCCGCACCAAGTCCGAGTTCACCGTCTACCGGTCGGACGCCGACGCGGCGTACAGGTCCCGGCACAATATCGACATCTCGAAGCTCGAGCCGGTGGTCGCGTTCCCGCATCTTCCGAGCAACACGCGCTTCATCGGTGAAGCGAAGGGCGTGAAGATGGACCAGGTCTACATCGGCTCCTGCACTAACGCCAAGATCGAAGACCTGCGCATTGCCGCATCCATTCTCAAGGGCAACCAGGTGGCGCGCTCGCTGCGGGCCATGGTCGTGCCGGCGACCTCCGCCATCTACAAGAAAGCTCTCCAGGAAGGACTGATCGAAATCTTTGTGGACGCGGGCTGCGCCGTCTCGACGGCCACCTGCGGCGCGTGCCTCGGCGGAAGCATGGGCGTGCTGGGCGCGGGAGAGAAGTGCCTTTCCACCACCAACCGAAACTTCGTGGGCCGCATGGGCTCGCCGAAGAGCGAAGTTTTTCTGGCTAGCCCGGCGACAGCCGCGGCCACGGCCATTGCCGGCGTCATCGCCGATCCCAGGGACTATCTGCCAAAATGACGACTATCTATGAAGGGGCGGCGCACATCTACACGCGCGCGCACATCAACACCGACGAAATTATTCCCGCGCGTTACCTCAACATGACCGAGGAAGCGTTCCTCGCCAAGCACGCCATGGAAGACATCGACGGCGACTTCGTGAAGAAGGTCAAGCCGGGCGATTTCGTGATCGCCGGCGAAAACTTCGGTTGCGGATCGTCGCGCGAGCACGCCGTGTGGGCGCTGCGCGGAGCGGGCGTGCGGGCTGTGATTGCCGCGAACTTCGCGCGCATCTTCTTCCGCAACGCGCTGAACAACGGCTTCCTGGCTCTCGAATGTCCGGAAGCTGCCGGCGCGCTTAAGGACGGCGGGCGCATCCGCGTCGACCTCTCCTCCGGAGTCATCACCGAGCTCGCCACGGGAAAATCCATCTCGTTCGTTCCTCTCACGGCGTTCGCTTCGGAAATGCTCGAAGCGGGCGGTCTGCTCAATTGGGCGCTGAAAAACCAGACTGCATGAAGATTGCCGTTCTTGCGGGTGACGGAATCGGGCCGGAAGTCACCGCCGAAGCCCTGCGCATCCTGAAGGCGGTTTGCCCGAGTATCGAGACGCAGGAAGCTCTGATCGGCGGCACCGCGATCAAGAAGACGGGCGAGCCCCTGCCCGCGGCTACGCTCGATCTCGCTAAAGCAAGTAATGCGGTCCTGCTCGGCGCCGTTGGACTGCCGGAGTTCGATACCGCGCCTCCTAACAAACGCCCCGAAGCCGGCCTGCTTGGACTGCGCAAGGCACTCGGCCTGTACGCGAATCTGCGTCCGGCGCGAATTTTTCCCGGCCTCGAGCATCTCTCTCCGCTGCGCGCGGACATCGTCAAAGGCACCGACATCCTGACGGTGCGCGAGCTCGCGAGCGGCATCTACTACGGCACGCCGCGCGGGCGCGATGGCGACCGCACGGTGAACACCATGTCGTATACGCGCGCCGAGGTAGAACGCGTGGCCATCCAGGCCTTTCGCTTCGCGCAGGGCCGCCGCAAGAAGGTTACGTCGGTGGACAAGGCCAACGTGCTCGAATGCTCGACGCTCTGGCGCGCCACTGTTACGGAGGTGGCTAAGCAGTTTCCCGACGTCCAGCTCGAACACCAGTTGGTAGATTCCTGCGCCATGCAGCTTGTCACCAATCCGCGGCGCTTCGACGTGCTGCTCACCGAGAACATGTTCGGCGACATCTTGAGCGATGAAGCATCCGTGCTCGCGGGATCGATCGGCATGCTGCCCTCGGCGTCGCTTGGCGAAGGTACAGCTCTTTACGAGCCGGTGCACGGCTCGGCTCCGGACGTCGCGGGTCAAGGCGTCGCAAACCCGGCCGGTGCGATCGGCTCGGTAGCGATGATGCTGCGACACACGCTGAACATGAACGCCGAAGCCGACGCAGTTGATCGCGCGCTCGAACAGGCGATCACCGGCGGCATCCGCACGCGCGACCTGGGGGGAACAGCGACCACGCGCGAGCTCGGCGACGCCGTCCTGACAGCTTTGACGCGGTAGCGAATCGGGTTATACTCCAGGTATGAAGACTGCGGTATCCATCCCCGACGAGGTATTTGCGAGGGCGGAACGGCTCGCTCGGCACACGAAGAAGTCGCGCAGCCAGTTGTATAGCGAGGCCCTCCGTGACTACGTTGCCCGGCATTCACCAGATGAAATCACGGAAGCTCTGAACCGTGTATGTGAGAGCTTGGGAGATGCTCGGGATCCGTTTGTCACCGGCGCGGCCCAGCGCATTCTACGGCGAACCGAATGGTAGTCGCGCAAGGCGAGATTTGGTGGGCCGACCTGCCGGCTCCGACTGGATCGGGACCAGGATTTCAAAGACCGGTTGTCATCGTCCAGGCAGATGCCCTCAACCGGAGCCGAATCGCCACCGTTGTATGTGTACCGTTAACCAGCAACCTGAAATGGGCTGACGCGCCAGGGAATGCCCTGCTCACGGCGGCCTCGACCGGCCTGCCCAAGGACTCAGTTGCAAATGTCTCCCAGGTGATTAGTCTCGATCGAGAGCTCCTGATCGAACGCGCCGGAAAGCTCTCGCATGCCCAATGCACTCTCGTGATTGGCGGGATTCACATTGTGCTGGGCAGCTAGGTCTGCGGTGCGGCTTGTGGCTCAATCTCTGCTATCCTGAATCACCGTGATCGGCAAGACTCTGGCGCAATACCGGATTGAATCCGAGCTGGGCCGCGGCGGAATGGGAGTCATCTACGCCGCCCGCGACCAGCGCCTGCGCCGCGACGTCGCCATCAAGCTGCTCGCCGAGGAAGTCTGTGGCCAGGGCGAGCGCCGGTCCCGCACGCTCTCCGAAGCGCGCGCTGCCGCGGCGCTGAATCATCCCAACATCTGCACGGTCTATGAAGTGGTCGAAGACGACGGGCACATCTTCATCGTGATGGAGCGCGTCGCGGGCCGGACTCTGCGGGAAATGATTTCGGAAGCGCCTCTTCGTCCGCTCACGCTGGCGCGAATCGGCGTGCAGGTGGCCGAGGCGCTCGCCGAGGCCCACGCGCAAGGCGTGATCCACGGCGACATCAAGCCGGCCAACATCATGGTGCAGACCGGCGAACGCGTAAAGCTGCTCGACTTCGGCATCGCCTCGCAGCTCGCGGAAGAAACGCTGAGCAGCCTGACCGCCGGCGCGAAAGGATCGTCCGGCAGCCAGGCCGGCGGCACGCCCGCATACATGGCGCCGGAGCAACTTCGCGGCGAGGCGGCCCGCCCTGCTTCGGACCTGTTCTCACTCGGCATCGTCCTCTACGAATGCCTCGCGGGACATCGCCCTTTCCCCGGCCCGACGGCGTCCGCGCTGATGAACCAGATTCTGCGCGAGGCCCCCGCGCCGCTCAGCTCGGCGGCTCCGGGTGTGCCCGCGGAGCTAGAACGCATCGTTCACAAGCTCATAGAGAAGCAGCCGGCCTCGCGATACGCCGCGACGCGCGAGTTGCAGGCGGATCTCGAAAACCTGGCGCGCAGCCTGGACCTCGGCGTCATCCTCCCGGCCGCCGTAGCCGAGAAGACTTCGGTCGGCGTTCTGCCCTTCCGCCTGCTCACACCCAATCGCGAGGACGAATACCTGGGCGTGGCGCTGGCCGACGCGCTGATCAACAGCCTGAGCGCCTGCGGCTGTGTTCTTGTCCGGCCCACGAGCACGGTAATGCGCTACGCGGGGCAGCAGGTAGAGACGCTGGCGGCGGCGCGCGAGCTCGGCGTCAACATCATCGTGGACGGCAGCCTGCAGAAACACGGCACGCGCTTGCGAGCCCACGTACAGGCCTGGAAGGCGCCGGAGGGAACGCCGATCTGGTCAGGACGATACGACGCCGAATTCACCGAGCTCTTTGCGATGCAGGACCAGATGGCAGAGGCGCTTTCCAAGGTGCTCGGCATCAGCGGGAAAACGGCGCCCATCGCCGAGGACGCAACTCCGCCGCCTCCTCCTACGCGCAATTCAGCGGCTTCCGATTTGTTCCTTCGCGCTGTGGATCGGCTCTCCCGGCCCAACAAATGGGACACGCGCGCGGGAATCGAGATGCTCGAAGAGGCCGTGAACCGCGATCCCAAGTTCACCGATGCATGGGCGCGACTTGCGGAAGGTTGCGTGCTCATGGCGGTCATTTTCGAGCCAACCGGACCCTGGCTGAAGCGCGCCGAGCAGGCCATCCGCAAGGCCATGGCGCTCGACCGCAACAACGCGGAAGCGCACTGCGCGCGAGGCCGCGTCCTGTGGACTCCCGCGCGGGGCTTCCAGAATGTCCCTGCTCTCCGCGCTCTAGCCACGGCTCTGCGGATCAGCCCGGGGAACCACCAGGCGCGCACCTGGCAATGCCTGATTTTCATGCACGTTGGTCTGCTGGAAGAGGCTCACGAGGGCCTGATGACGGCGCTCGGCGCGCACCCGGAGGATGCTTTTACCATCTCGTTCCTCGCTCAGAATTCCGCGTTCCGCGGAAACTACGATCAGGCGGAAGAATTTCACGTCCACGCCCGTCGAATTGATTCCGGCAACCTGTGGAACAGCGTCTTCCATCCTTCCTCATTGATTTATGCCGGGAAGCTCGATCGCGCGATCCGCGCCATCGCCAGCGCCCGCCAGACGGTTGGAGACGATCCGTGGATCGCCGCCTGCGAGGCGCTCCTTCTTGCCAAGCAAGGCGATCGCAAGAAAGCGGACAAGATGACCGGCACGGCCCTGACGGCGAAGAAGATGTTCCTGCACACGCATCACATGTGGCATACCGCCGCGGCAACCTACGCGCTGCTCGGCAAGCATGCGCAGGCGATCGCGCTGCTACGCAAGTGCCAGGGCCTGGGACTGCCGAATTATCCGGCGTTCCGCGACGATCCGCACTTTGATTCGCTGCGACGGCAACCGGCCTTCCTGAAACTGCTGGCCGATTTAAAACGCCAGTGGGAAGGATTCCAACGCGAATTCGGCACGCCTACCAACCTATGAAAAAACTCCTGATCCTCATTTTACTCTGCGGCACAGCGTGGGCGCAAAAGCCCATCGGGCCCATCGGAATTGATACGCATCTCGACACCATGCAGCGAGTCCTCATCGAGAGCGTAGACCTTTCAAAGCCTCTTGACGCCGGACAAGTGGACTTCGCCCGTTTGCGTAAGGGCGGTGTGACCGCGCCCTTCTTCGCGCTCTTCATCCCCACGTACTACAAGGGCGGCGAAGCGGTGCGGCGTACGCTCGACTTCCGCGACGCTGCGGAGCGGATGCTGCAGGCCCACAAGAGCGAAGTTTCGCTGGCGCTTAACGCCGCGGACATCGAGCGCATCACCGCATCAGGCAAACTGGCCATAGTCCTGACGCTCGAAGGTGGGCACCAGATCGGCAACGACATGGCCGTCCTGCGCATGTATCACCACCTCGGCATCCGGGCCATGACGCTCTCGCATTTCCGCAACAACGAGTGGGCCGATTCTTCCACCGACAAGCCCGCGCACAACGGACTCACCGATTTCGGCAAAAATGTCGTGCGCGAAATGAACCGCCTGGGCATGATCGTCGACATTTCCCACGTCTCGGACAAAACGTTTTACGATGCCGTGGCGGTGAGCACGAAGCCGGTGATCGCCTCGCACTCCTCATGTAGAGCGCTTGCGGACGTACCCAGGAACATGACTGACGACATGCTGCGGGCCCTGGCCAAGAACGGCGGCGTCATCGGCATCAACTTCGCGCCGGGATTTCTGAATCGCGAGGACGCTGTCGATATCATGCGCAGCATCAGCCGCCGCGTGGCCGAGGATCCGCAACTCTCCGGCAAGGCGCTGGACGATTACTCCGCAGCCGAAATCCGCAAGGAAGACTATCCGCACCCGAAGGCGGCGCATGCGACCCTCGCCGATGCTGTCGAGCACATCGATCACGCCGTGAAGATCGCGGGCATCGATCATGTCGGGATCGGCAGCGACTTCGATGGGATTCCCAGCGTGCCCAAGGGGCTCGAAGACATTTCCAAGATGCCGGCGCTGGCCGCGGCTCTGCGCGCCAAGGGCTACACCCAGGCGGACGTGAACAAGATCATGGGCGGAAATTTCCTGCGCGTCCTGCGCGAAGTCACCGGCAAGTAAGAATCATTCGTGCGTCATTCGTGCCTGAGCGCCTCCACCGGGTCGACGGTCGAGGCGCGGCGCGCGGGACCGAACATGGCGCCCGCCGCCGTCAGCGCCATGGCCACGGACGCGGCGAGGACGATCATTGGATCGCTCGTCGCCATGCTGATTCCCATGTGCTGGAAGGCGTGTTCCAGCAGATGCCCCGATAGCAAGGACAGGATCCAGCCGATGAGCAGCCCGGTCAGGATCACCCGGCCGCCGGCAACCATCACCAAGCGAATCACGTCGACCGGACGCGCCCCGAGAGCGATGCGGATGCCCATCTCTTGCGTCCGCTGCGTGACCAAGTAAGCGGTGACGCCGTAGACCGCCATCACCGCCAGGAACACGGGCAGGGCAGCCAGGATCAGGATGATCCGCGTGGCGCGGTACAGGTGATCGGTGGTCTGATCGATTTCCTGCTGCAGCGTGTGCGGCGAAGGGAAGATGCGCGGATCCATTTCGCGGATCATCTTGCGCAATCCTCCCGCCACCGTGCCTGTGCTGCCCGAGAACCGGACGACGAGCGTGTCGTTGATGTCTTTCCGGCCGCGGAGTTTGTAGACCTGGAGATCGTTGTCGTAGAACATCCCCGAACGTGTGTCGCGCGCCACGCCTACGATCTGCAATTCCCGGCCGTCGCCGTCCCGAAACGTCTTGTTCACCGGATCGGCTGCTGGCCAGAACGACTCGGCGAGCCGCATCGAGATGATCGCCACGGTAGGCTCCGGCTGTTCCGCTTCCGCCGGCTCGAAAGCGCGCCCGCGGAGGATCGGGATCTTCAGCGTCTCGAAATACTCGGGCGATACCGTGTTCACGGTGACCGGCCTCGATTCCGCCTGGCCCTGCCCCGGCAGCGTGATTCTCTCGCCGTGCCCGCCGCGCATCGACGTGACCGTGCACGCGGATTCAACGCCGGGCAACGCGCGGGCCCGCGTGAGCACTGTCCTCCAAAAAGATTCCGTGAACTCCGGAGTGTAGCGCGCGCCCTTCGCCTTGACGTTGGCGGTCATGATGCGGGCGGCGTCGAACCCTGGATTGTCGGTGAAGACCTTGTAGTATCCGCGGGCAATCAAGCCGCCGCTCGAGAGCAGCGCCAGGCCGAGCGCCAGTTGGGTTGCCACCAGGGTGTCGCGTGCGCGCCATCCTCCTGACGTCGAGAGCAGGCCCTCGTATCCTTTCATCGAAGAGGAGATATCCACGCGCAGTGATTCGAGCGCCGGCGCGATGCCTGCCAGGCATCCCGCGAGCAGCGCCGCTCCGCCAAGATAAGCGAAGACATGCCAGTCCGGAGCGAGCGAATAGCTGACAGGGGAGCCCATGAGTTTCATCAGCGCTGCGGGAGCGTAATAGGACAGCCAGATGCTGAGGGCCGCGGCCCCCGAGGCGAGCAGTAAGACTTCCGTGATCAACATACGCAGCAGCCGCATGCGCCCGGCGCCAAGCGAGAGACGGACAGCGATCTCGCGGCGGCGCGAGGCGGCCTGCGAGAGCATCAGCGTCGAGACGTTGGCGCAGGCCACCAGCAGCACAAGCGACGGCGCGCCGAGCATCAGGTAGACGCCCCAGATCGCTCCATCGCGGACTCCCGGCTCCTCGATAGGCGAACCGTTCGTCACCAGCATCACGGTGCGTCGCGGAGGCTGCAGCAGGTCCTGATGGCGCGCGAGGACGGCCATCTGCGCCTGTACCGATCCGCGCGCGGCGTCGGGCTTGAGACGTCCAGCGAGATTCAGCCACGCCAGGCCCGGTTCGCGAAACAGGTCGTTCGCGCCGAAACGCGGCTGCAGCGTGAAAGGCATGTACAGTTCCGGATCGCCGAAGCGCGCGGGCACGATACCGACGATCGCTAGTGTCTGCCGGTTGACGTGGAGCAACGATCCCACCACTTTGGGATCGCGGCCGAAGCGGCTCTCCCATGCCTCTTCGCTGAGAAGCGCAGCGGGCGGCGCGTCGGAAGCGCAGTCTGCGTCGGTGAGCAGGCGGCCGAGCTTGGCCTGCTCCAGTCCATAAACCGGGAAGAAATTGCAGGTCACGAGCAACCCGGAGAAAGCCGGCACCTCCCCGACGTCCTGCGTGACGGAGATCCCGGAGTATGCAGCCAGATCGCCCAAAGTCGCGACGCCACGTTGATAAGCCACGTAATCGTCGTAAGTGGTCTTCTCGACTTCGACTTTTCGGCCTTCCTGATTCCAAGTCTGCGGA
>CAZRND010000065.1:0-18001 GCA_964601345.1 uncultured Acidobacteriota bacterium
TGCTGCCGGGTCATGGTGTCCCCGGCCTGGCGTCGAAAACGCCTGCGGCGAAGCTGCACATCGCGGAGCATCCGTTGCTAGAGCGCTACACGCCCGACGGCTTTACCGCCGCGGTGACCCAGGCCATCGCGGCGCTGAAGCCGTGGCTGGTGCTCTTTCCGCATACCTACCAGGTTCGTGACTTCGCGCCGAAGCTCGCGGCGTCGCTCGGACGCGCGTTCGTGGGCGATTGCACAGGATACAAAGTCGAAGGCGGCGAGTTACTCTTCTCGAGACAACTCTTTGCCGGCAAGGTCTATAGCGACGTGGCTTTTGCCGGCGATGCTCCGTACTTTGCGTCCGTGCAGGCGGGAGCATTTCGGGGGGACGAGCCGGGTGCGGCCGGCGCGACCGCGAAAATCAACGTCACGCTCGACGCCTCCGCGATCCGCAATGTTCCGGAAGACTGGTTCCAGGAAGCCAAGCGCAGCGTGGACTTGAGCCAGGCCGAAGTCATCGTCTCGGTGGGCCGCGGGATCAAAGAGCCGCAGCACATCGACTTGGCCAAGCAGTTGTGCGAAGCGCTGGGAGCGGAGCTTGCCGCTTCGCGTCCCATTTGCGACAGCGGCTGGCTGCCGATGGAGCGGCAGGTGGGAAGCTCCGGTCAGACCGTAGCTCCGAAGCTGTACCTCGCGCTCGGAATCTCCGGCGCGATCCAGCACTTGGTGGGCATGAAGGGGTCGCGCTGCGTCGTGGCTGTGAACAAAGACTCGAACGCGCCGATTTTCGAAGTCACCGACTACGGTATCGTCGGCAACCTGTTCGAAGTTGTCCCCGCACTGATCGAGGAATTGAAAAAGGCGAAAGGGTAAGAGCAGGGGGTAATCGCAGGGAATGCTTTTCAATTCCCTTCATTTCGCGCTGTTCTTTCCTATCGTCACGCTAGGCTACTTCCTTCTTCCCCCGCGCCTGCGCTGGATTTGGCTGCTCGCGGCCAGTTGTTACTTCTACATGGCCTTCGTGCCGCTCTACCTGCTCATTCTGGTCTTCACCATCGTGGTGGACTATGTGGCCGGCCTGATGATCGAAGGCGCCCAGGGCCGGCAGCGAAAAGTGTTTCTGATCGCCAGCCTCATCGCCAACATCGGCGTTCTCTCCGTCTTCAAATACTTCAACTTCTTCAACGACAATCTGGCGCACCTGGCGCGGCTGCTGGACTGGAACTATTCCATCTCGAACCTGGCGCTGATCTTGCCGATCGGGCTGTCGTTCCACACCTTCCAGTCGATGGCCTACACCATCGAGGTGTATCGCGGGAATTTCAAGGCGGAGCGGCATTTCGGAATCTTCGCCCTGTACGTAATGTTTTATCCGCAGCTCGTGGCGGGCCCGATCGAACGTCCGCAAAACCTGCTGCCCCAATTGCGCGCGACCTGGACATTCGACTATGTCCGCATTGTCGACGGCCTGCAGCTCATGGCCTGGGGATTCTTCAAGAAAGTCGTGATCGCCGACCGGCTGGCGGTGGCCGTGAATGCGGTCTACGACAAACCCTGGCTCTATAGCGGATTTCCGCTTCTTCTCGCCACGTGGTTCTTCGCGATCCAGATCTTTTGCGACTTCTCGGGATACTCCGACATCGCCATCGGCGCGGCCCAGGTGATGGGACACAAGCTGATGACCAATTTCCGCCAGCCGTACTTCGCCGATTCGGTGACGGAATTCTGGAAGCGCTGGCATATCTCGCTCTCCACTTGGTTCCGCGACTATCTGTACATCCCGCTCGGCGGCAACCGGAAGGGAGCAGCGCGCGAATACTTTAACGTGCTGGTGGTGTTCCTGCTGAGCGGACTGTGGCACGGAGCGAACTGGACGTTCGTGATCTGGGGAGCGCTGAACGGTTTGTTCATCGCTGCCGAACGCTTCGCCGGTCCGGCGGCGGAATCCGGCAGATGGCACAAGATCGTCAGGATTTTTTTCACCTTCAACCTGATCAGCCTGGGCTGGGTCTTCTTCCGGGCGAAGAACGTCACGGAGGCGTTCTACATTCTTCGCAACATTCTGCCCGGATTCATCGGGCCGGACTTACTTAACCTGATGCGGCACGTGGGGTGGTCGCGAGTCCTGCTCGGATGCGCGCTGATCTTCTTCCTGGAAGCGATTCACTTGCTGCAACGCCGCACGGGAATCCGGCGCGAGCTGCGAGCGCGTCCGGCGCTGGTCCGCTGGGCCGTCTATTGCTGCGGTGTGATGAGCCTCCTGATGCTGGGGGACTTCGCGTCGGCGCAGCAATTCATCTATTTCCAGTTTTAGACATGCTCTTACGCGACGCATTCGTATTGATCGGCAAGGCAGCGGCTCTGAGTGTCGTTACACTCTGCGCCTGGGAGGGATTCTGGCTCGGCCTCGGATTCCAGCCGTCGGTGCGTGACGATCCCGGATTGTGGGCTTCCTGGCGTCGCCAGGCAAACGGCGGCCGCGACATCGCCGTGCTGCTCGGCACGTCCCGCACGCACCTCGATCTCGACCCGGCGGTTCTTGGACGCGAGATTCGCGGCTATCGCTTCGTGCAACTCGCCGTCAACGGCAACTCGCCTCTGCCCATGCTGGAGGACCTGGCCGGCGATGCGGCGTTTCGCGGAGTCGTGCTCTGCGAGTTCATGCCCTGGATGATGTTCGAGCCTTACGATCCGAAAGCCTATCCGGAAGCGTCCCGGCTCCTGCAGTTCTACCGCAACGAAACCTGGGGAACCACGGTCGAGACCGGGTTGCGCATCGAGCTCGAGAGCCGCTTCCGCTTCGCGCGCCAGGATGCGAATCTCTGGACCTTCGGAGAGCGCGCTTGGGACAAGGGCCGCATCGACTGGGACGCGCCCCACAGTATGAGACGGGACCGCCGGGAGAGCCTCGATTACTCGCGAGTGGATCACGAGAAGGCCGTCGAGGACTGGGTCCGCCGGTGGCTCTCCGGCAAGAAAGCCTTGGAGGCGACGGAGACATCGGAGACCATGCGCCGCGTCGCAGGATGGACAGCAGCGATCGAGCGGCGCGGCGGCAAAGTCGTCTTCATGAGACTGGTGGTTACGGGCAGGCTTCGCCAGGTGGAGGATGAACTGTATCCGCGGCAAAAATACTGGGACGTCTTCGCGCGCTCGCAGAAGAGCCTGTCCCTGAGCTTTGAAGATTACCCGGCATTACGAGGATTCGATTGCCCGGACGGATCGCATCTCGATTTCCGCGACGTGAAGCGATTCTCGGTGGCGTTCGCGCGCGTGCTTCAAGACGCAGGTACCTTATCCGCCAATGGTCCACAGATTGGGACCGCAGTACCTCAGTTGCCTTGACCTGAGGTCCGGCAGCGCATATCATATTCCGTTAAGGACTTTACTTATGAGCGCTCGTACACTGCGTATTTTCGCTTTTGTGTTGCCTGCGGCTTTGGCATTGGGGCAAGCGGCTCCTACCTTCGGAAAACTCTCTCCGGCGCAGAGCGCGGAGTACATCCTCGGATCCGGCGACCTGCTCTCCATCACCATCTATGGAGATCCCGATCTCTCGCGGGACCAGAGAATCGGCGCAGAGGGAAGCATCTACATGCCGTACCTGAAAGAGAAAATCAAGGCTGCCGGCAAGACCATCGAGCAACTTCAAAACGCCATCGGCGAGGCTTACATCGCCCAGGGAATTCTGAAAACGCCGCAACCTATTATCGCGGTCAAGGAGTATCACAGCGCTCCGGTGAATCTGGTAGGCTCTTTTACGCAACCGGGTGTGATCCAGATTGTCGGGCGAACCACGCTGCTGGAAGCGATCTCTCAAGGACACGGGCTCGTACCAACGGCGGGACCGCGGATTATCGTCACACGGCATGAGGCCGGCGGGCAGACCCAGACCTTCGTGGTTCCCATCAAGGATCTCTACGAGAAGAGCGACGACCCGGCGTTGAACATCGAGTTGAAGGTCGGCGATGTGATCAGCGTGCCTCGCAGCGAGTTCATTTATGTCGTGGGAGCGGTCAACAAGCAAGGCACTCTTTCCATGAACGAGATTCCCGACTGGACCGTGCTGAAGGCGCTTTCCGCGGTGGGCAACGTGACTCGGACGGCGAAAGCCGACCAGACGTTCATTCTGCGAAAGAACGCCGCCGGCGCTTCCCAGGAAATCCCGGTGAATCTCAAACGGCTTCTGGCGCGGAAGGACCCGGACATCCCGCTGATGGCCAACGATATGCTATTGGTGCCGGACAGCGCCGGAAAGAAAGCTCTGTTGAAGGTGGCGGACATGATGACGGGTCTCGGCACTACAGGTGTGGCGGTTCTGGCGACTCACTAGGGCGAGTCGTCAGTTAAAAACGAATACGGGGTAGGTAATCATTGAAATATTTGAACTCGCTGGGTTCTAATCTTCCCATGGAAGCGCCCCCGCCGGGGGTTCCCGTTCCCGCTTCCCTCTATCCAGGCTTCGGCGAAAGCGAGTTGAACGTCGCCAAGTATCTTTCGGTCCTGCGAAAGAACTTGTGGGTGATCGCCGGAATCGTACTCTGCAGCACCCTGGTAGCGGCGCTGACTTCGGTGCGGTCTCCGAAAATTTACGAGGCCGTGGCCAAGCTGAACATCGAACGCGAGCCGCCCCAGATCCTGAACTTCAAGGAAATCCTGGGTGACAGTTTCGATTACGAAATGTACATCGAAACGCAGATTCGAATCCTGCAGAGCAATACGCTGGCGCTCAAGACGCTTCAGGACATGAAGCTGGCGTCGAAGGCCGGATTTGTGGGCGAACAAGCCGCCATGAGCCGTTCCGGGCGGGACGATTCCAAGCCCTGGAGCGACCGCGAGGAATACAGCCTCATCAATCGCTTCCTGGGCGGTTTGCGGGTGGTGCGAGTGCGCGGCAGCCAGATTGTGGAGATTCACTTCCAATGCTACGACCCCGCCCTGGCCGCCGGCATCGCCAACAAACTGAGTGACAACTTCATCCAACACAACTTGCAGGTGAAGTATCAATCCACCGTCGACGCCACCTCGTGGCTGGCCGGCCAGATCGAAGACCTGAAACGCAAGGTCGAAAAGAGCGAGGAGGATCTGGTGGCCTATGAGCGCGCCAATTCGATCCTGCTGCTCGACGAAAAGTCGGGGCGCAGCACTACGCTCGACAATCTCGCCGACGTGAACAAGAACTTCACTGCTGCCCAATGGGAGCGGACCATCGCCGAAGCGCGCTGGAAAACGCTGAAGGAGCAAGGAACCATTCCGGCGATCGTCGCCGATGCCAACTACACGGCGCTGGGAGCCCGCACCAACGATTTGAACCAGCAGCTCGCGGAGGCCGAGCAACAGTACGGCGTCAACCACCCGAAATACATCCGGTTGAAAGCGCTGCGGGATCAAGTCGCCAAGGACCTGGAGAAAGAGAAGAAGCGCCTGGCGTCCCAGGTGGAGAGCGATTTTCGCACCACGGTGGTCAAAGAGGAAAACGCTCGCCGGCTCTTCGAAAAAGCCAAGGCGGAGGCCGAGAGTCAGAACGACAAATCGATTCACTACAACATTCTGAAGCGGGATGTGGAGAGCAACCGGGGAATCTATGACGGCCTTTTGCAAAGGCTGAAAGAGGCGGGAGTATCCGCCGGGTTGCGATCCAGCAACATCCAGTTGATCGACCCGGCCAAGGCTCCCTTCGTAGCGCTGTTTCCCAAGACCGGACAAAACGTCTCGCTCGGTGTCATCATCGGCTTGATGATCGGGTTGGGCGCCGCTTTCCTGCGAGAGTATCTCGACAACACGGTGAAGACGCCCGATGACGTGGAGCAGTACGCGCACCTTCCCAACCTCGGCGTCATCCCCGGCATCAGCCCCGGACTCGTGCGCGCCGCCTACTACGCCGGCTACGGCATGGGGCAATCGAAGAACAAGCAATTGACTCCGGGACAAGCCGCCGAAGCTGCGAGCGCGGCCGCCGCGGCGAGGTCAGCGAACGCGGCGGAATCCGGCGAGACGTCCACCGCCCTGGCCGCCGATGCCAAACCCATTCTGGGCATGTGCCGGCCCGAGACGGTAGCCTTGACTCATCCACACTCGTCGATCGCCGAATCTTTCCGCGCCCTGCGAACGGCGCTGTTGCTGGCCAATTCCGGAATGCCTCCGCGGACGATCCTGATCACCAGCGGACTTCCTTCGGAAGGAAAGACGACCATTGCCATCAACGTCGCCATCACCCTGGCCCAGAGGGGAGGCCGCGTCCTGCTGATGGACGGCGACCTGCGGCGGCCTTCCGTACAGCGTCACGTGACCGAAGGCAAGCGGGTCCGTTCTCTGCCCGGCTTGAGCCACTATCTCACCGGCAACGCCACCTTGGAAGAGGTCATCCGGCCTTCGGACCTGATCGCCAATCTCGAGATGATGTTCGCCGGCTCCATCCCGCCGAATCCGGCCGAGCTTTGTTCCTCCGAGCAGATGCGCAAACTCCTCACGAACCTGCGCGAAACCTATTCGCACGTCGTGATCGATTCGCCTCCGCTGCTCTCGGTGACCGACGCAACGGTCCTCTCGGTGCAGGCGGACGGCGTGCTGTTGGTCAGCCGCAGCGGGTTCAGCACGCGCGATTCCTTGCGCCGCTCCAAGAAAATGCTGGAGCACGTGAACGCCCGCCTGCTGGGCGTGGTTCTGAATGACTTGAATCTGGCCGTTGACGGCTACTACTACTACTATTACTACGGATACTACGGCTACGGACGGCCGGAGCGAGAGGCCCGCAACGTCGCCGGCCGCTGAGTCGGCTCCGTGAACAGCCCCCCCGTCACTTTCGTCGATTCGCTGGATCGCGGCTGGTACCTTCGCCGGGCCTGCGTCTACGGCATTCTTGCCCTTCAGCTATTTGCAGTCCTCGCTTTCGGCGCGGTGGAATACTGGAGCCGCGGGATTCTGCAACTCGGCGCCTTTCTCTTCCTGGCCATCTGGGTCGTCTCGTTTCTGCTGGGCGGCACGCTGCAGTTACGGCGGAATCCGCTTTATTTCCCGATGCTCGGGTTCGGGCTTCTGGTCGCGCTGCAGTACTTCACTGGAACCACCGCCTACGTTCCCGTCACCCGGCAAGGGCTCCTCCTGCTAGCGGCCTATTTCCTCATCTTCCTCGTGCTGGTAAATACCCTCGAGGCGCGTGACCAGAAGATGATGCTGGTGACTGCTTTGATCGCCTTCGGCGCGGCGATCGCCGCCTTTGCGATGGCCCAGGACTTCTTCGGCAACGGGAAGTTGTACTGGTGGCGCGAGACGATCCACTCGAAGGGCATGTATGGACCTTACATCGACCACGCTCACTACGGCGGATTGATGAACATGCTGGCACTCATGCCCTTGAGCCTGGTGCTGGGCAGGACGGTGCGCGGCGACAAGGTCTTTATCATGTTCTTCCTGACCTTGTTGATGTTCGTTTCGTTGATCTTCTCCGGCGCGCGCGGCGGGATGATCAGCTTCCTGGGACAACTTGTGCTGCTGGGCCTGATTTTCCTGCTGCGCCGGCAGGGCCGCCAATTCCTGGCGGTCCTGGTGATGGCTTCGCTCCTCACGATCGTCGCGAGCGTGGTAGGAATGGTGGTTCTGGAGAGGCGCTTCGGCAGCGATCTCGGGCCCGCCGGACAAGGACGCATCGCCGTGTGGAAAGATACCGTCACGGCGATTCGCGATCACTTTTGGGCCGGTACCGGCTTCGGCACCTTTGAGACGGTCTACCCGAAATATCGCTCCAAGCCGTCCGATTTGCTCTGGAACGCGGCGCATAACGACTACTTGCAGCTCTTCCTCGAAACCGGCGTCTTCGGATTCCTGCTGATGGCGTGGTTTGTCGCGCAGATGGTGATTTTCGCGGCGCCCCGGCTGTTGCACGATCGGGGTCCGGATTTCGGCGTAGCTCTGGGCGCGGCGCTCGGCATTTTCGGCATCCTGATCCACAGCATTTCGGATTTCAACATGCAGATCCCGTCCAACGCCATGCTGTTCTTCGTGCTGTGCGCTCTGCTCACACATTAGGACAATATGATGCTCTCGGTGGTCATCCCGGCGCGGAACGAAGAGGCCTGCATCGAAGCCACTCTCGCCGCCGTGCTGGACCGTCTGCGCGCGGCGGCCATTCCCTGTGAGCTGGTGGTGGTCGACGACGGCAGCACGGATTCCACCTGGGCCGTGATCGAACGAAGCGCCGCCCGGCATTCCGAGGTACGCGGCGTCCGGAACGAAGGCCGCCCTGGATTTGGTTGCGCCGTACAGGCCGGCATCCGGAGCCTCCGGGGGGATGCCGTGGCGGTCATGATGGCGGATGGCTCGGATCAACCCGAAGACCTGGTCGCCTACTACCGCAAGCTGCAGGAGGGATACGATTGCGTTTTCGGCTCGCGATTTATCAAGGGCGGGAAGGTGATCGATTATCCCTTGCACAAGCTGGTCCTCAACCGCATGGCCAACTACTTCATTGCCGCCTTGTTCGGATACCGTTTCAACGACACCACGAACGCCTTCAAATGTTACCGGCGCGCAGTCATGGAAGGCATGCAGCCGTTGCTCTCACCGCACTTCAATCTCACCGTTGAGATGCCGCTCAAGGCGATCGTGCGCGGCTATACCTACGCGGTGATTCCGATTACCTGGCAGAACCGGAAGCACGGTGTTTCAAAACTGAAGATCCAGGAGATGGGCAGCCGCTACCTCTTCATCGTCCTGTATTTGTGGCTGGAGAAGCATCTGGCGCGCGGGGATTATTACAAGGGCAACCGTGTATAACAGAATCCTGGTGACCGGAGGCGCGGGATTCGTGGGCGGACACCTCTCGTTGGCATTGAAAAGACGCTACCCGACCGCCGAAATAGTGGCCTTTGACAACCTGATGCGCCGCGGCAGCGAGCTGAATTTGCCGCGCCTCGAAGCCGGGGGTGTTTGCTTTCGGCGTGGCGATGTCCGCTCCAAGGACGATCTGCTCTCGCTTCCCGATCCCGGCCTGATCGTGGAGTGTTCGGCGGAGCCCTCCGTGCTGGCCGGATACGGCGGATCGCCCGAGTACCTGATCGAAACCAACTTGCACGGATGCTTTCACTGCCTGGAACTGGCGCGGCGAGCCGGAGCAGACTTCCTGTTCCTGTCGACCAGCCGCGTGTATCCGGTCGCCGCGTTGAACAGCCTCCCTTATACCGAAAGCGAAACACGCTTTGACCTGACCGCAGGCCACGCCGGCGTTGGCGAGTCCTTTTCACTCGAAGGGCCGCGATCTCTCTACGGAATGACCAAGCTGGCTGCCGAGTTGATGATCGAGGAGTATGGCCACGCCTACCGGATTCGCGCGATCGTCAACCGGTGCGCGTTGATCGCCGGTCCGTGGCAGATGGGTAAGACGGATCAAGGCGTCGCGGCGCTGTGGATGGCCGCCCACTATTTCCGGAAGCCGCTGCGATATATCGGATTCGGAGGCAAGGGAAAGCAGGTCCGCGACGTCCTTCATGTCGACGACCTGTCGGACCTGGTTCTGGCGCAGCTCGAGGCGATCGATCGCATGCAGGGCTCGCTCTTCACCGTGGGCGGAGGCCGCGAGAACTCCGTGTCCCTTCGCGAGATGACCGATCTGTGTCGCGACATTACAGGCAACCATGTTCCCATCGAGGAAAGTACGGAAGATCGCCCTGCGGACATCCGGATCTTTGTCAGCGACAACCGGAAAGTGACCGGCGCAACCGGATGGCGTCCGCGGCGAAACGTCCGGAGCGTTTTTGAGAGCATCTATCGATGGGTTCGGGCTAACGAAGATGCCCTGCGGCCTGTTCTTTGCGGCGAGGAAGGCAACTAGAGAATGGAAGCGCGCCGAAATCAGCGCTTCGACACGTACCAATACCATTCCTTTCCGCGCCAGAAGGGAACGCCGAGCGCGGGTTCTGCCCGCGGAAGGAGAATGGCGGCGTGGGACAACTGCTGAAATTGTTGGATCGCGTCGCTGCTGGACTCGGTTGCGAGGGTGGTCCGTTCCAGCACGAGGTTACCGACGGTCCCAGGATCCGCATAAACAAAGACGTCCCGAGCCGCTTTGACGCGGTGTTGTGCCGCGGCCAAGGAGCGCGCCCACAAAGCCTGTTCATCCTCGTCAAAGCTGGTGAACAAAATGCGGGTTGTCCGGGATGACATCCCGAACGGCTTGAGGAAGGCCTCGAGATAGCCTATCTTCTGGGCCGGAGCCGCTTTGTCCGCAAGTCGCTGGTAGGCGCCCGGTGGAAGGACGATCTCATACAGATACACGAAATCTTCTGGAACCAGGAGCGTGCGATCTCCCAAGCGATGCACGAAGCTGCCCGCCATCGAAAGGTCGGTCGGTTGCCGGTCCTGCCATTCCCGCCGGAAAGTCTCCGCGGCCGCTATCCCAATCACGAGCAGCGCCAGTACTCCAACCGCCACGGACCAGGGCCTGCCGCCCCGTTCCGCCTCCGCCAGCGAAGGCTGCAGGAGTCCCATGAGGACCAGCGCGGGCAAAAGCAGGGGGAGGTAATAGCGGGGAAAACTAACCGTGGATCGCAGCCAGATCGGCGCAGCCATCGCTGCCCAGGCCAGCAGGGTAAAAGCGATTTCCGCGCGCTTGACTCCAGCCAATAGTTGCCGGACCGCCGTGGCGATCAACAGCATCGCCAGCAGACAAACGGCCCACCCATGAGAAGAGGCTGCTGACTGCGCGAAGATGGAGAAGTCGGCTTCTCCATTGCGCAAGTTGCCGAAGAGCGACTTGGCCAGGCGTAGCGAGTCGGTCCAGAGATACGGGCAGAAAAACAACAAGCCTACGCAAAAAGCGCCGAGATAGGAACGACAGCTCCTAAAGAATTCCCTCCAAGGACCTTCGCGGCGAATGGCTCCCGCGGCCAAGAGCGGCAAGATGGTCGTGGAACCCAGCGTGAACTTCGACGCCACCGCTGCCGCTTGCCAGATGGCGGCCTTCGACAGGAGCCGCGGGCGGATTCCGGAACCGAGGGCAACGAAAACAGCCGCCAAAGCAGCGGGAAATCCCACCGCGTCGCCGGAGACTTTCGTCGAGAGACGGAAGAACAGCGGGTGTACGGAGACGATTGCAGCAGCGAAAGCGCTCAAAGCCAGCGAGCCGCTCAAGCGCCACAAGATGCCGAACGCCAGGATCGGAGCGGCGCTGGCTACAAACACCACCATGCCTCGCAAGACCAGAGTTAGATGCCGCGGATCGGCGTAAGCATCTGCCAGGAAGCCGGAGAAATTCTCGAGCGTGGCAGGAACGTTGCGCGAGAGTCCGCCATGGAATACAAAATCGCCGGCCAGCACAGGGAGAGAAATCATCTGTACCGTGCTGGCAGGGAGATGCGGAGAAGTAACCGGATTCCCCAGGAAACGGTCCAGGCAAATAAGGGCGAGTTCTCGCTCGTCAAAATCGAAGAAAAATTCGGAGGGCGAATGCAGGGCGCCGAAGAGCCGGATGCCGGCATTGGCAAGGAAGAGCAGCGAAAGACCGATCGTCAGTTTCTTGCGATTGGGCATAAACAACTCAAGCGTAATTCTGCAGCCATGAGAGCGAACAGATGGCCGGCAAAGAGTGAAGAATGAAATGACGCGGCATTCCCCCTATCATGGCATATCTCCGATTTCATCTCCTAATCCGCGGCGCGAGCGGCCGTTCCGACGAGCCGGCGAACCGGCTATAATGAGACCTTGCCGGTCCAGAGAATGGAAGCGCGCCGCGACCTCGTCGAACGCCCTTATTTTTCCATCTGCGTTCCTCAATACAATCGGACTTCCTTCTTCATCGAGGCATGCCGGTCTCTTGCCGGCCAGACGTTTCGCGATTTCGAAGTCTGCATCTCCGACGACTGCTCGACCGACGGACGCGAGAGCGAACTGCTTGCCTATCTCGAGGGTTCCGGCCTCTCGTTCGTCTATCGAAAGCAGGAAAAGAACACGCGCTACGACGGAAATCTGCGCGCCGGCATCGGCTTGGCCCGGGGCCGTTACTGCTTCCTGCTCGGCAACGACGATGGCCTGGCCACACCGGATGTCTTGCGGCAGATTCACGACGAGATCGAGAGGCTCGGGCCGGCCGCTGTGGCGATCACCAACTACGAGGACTTCGCCACCGGCAAGCCGTACCGCCGCGTCCAGCGGACGGGCATCGTCGGCTCGGGACCTGCGGCGGCGGTTGCCGAGTACCGCAACTTCAGTTTCGTCAGCGGCATTCTTCTGGATCGCGAACAGGCGCAAGCTTTCGCCACCACCGCCTGGGATGGCAGCGAAATGTATCAGATGTATATCGGCTGCCGCATCATTGCCGCGGGAGGGCCCATCCTGGGCTTGGCGATGACGGCCGTCCGGTTCAGCATCCAAGTCCCCGGTCTGGCCGTCGACAGCTACGCCACGCGACCCCGGCTGCGACCCTGCCCCATTGTCGCGCGCCGTCTTCCGCTCACCGTCATGGGCGGACTGGTCGTCGATGCCGTTCGCCCTTTTCTGAGACCGGCCTCGGCGGCGCCGACCATCGAGAGAATCTTCCAGCAAATCCTGCTCTTCACTTATCCCTTCTGGATCATCGAGCACCGCAAGGTGCAATCCTGGAAATATGCCCTGGGTGTTTGCCTGGGCATGGCGCCGCGTTATCTGTTCGAAAAAGTCGGGATCGGAACGATGCGGCGCGCGCGCTTGTCATTGCTCTATTCTTTGTCGAGCGTTGCCGGCCTGCTCACGCCCGTCTGGATCTTCGATCTGCTGCGCGCTCGGCTGTACCAACTCGCCAAATCCTCGTTTCGAAACGCTTAGAGGGGCCTGTGCCATAATAGGAGCGGGTGCAGCTCCTCAAGCTCAATCTTGGGTGTGGAAGGAACGTACTTCCCGGCTGGGTAAATATCGACAACTCTCCTTCTGTACTGCTCACCGGCCGGCCGTGGGTGAAGAAGACCGCTCACGCCCTGGGCGTCATCACAAAGGAGCAACTGGAGACCAACTGGCCGGCGGATATTGTTTGGCGCGACCTGACCAAACGGTGGCCATACGGGGAGAACACCGTCGACCGAATTTACAGTTCCCACTTTCTCGAGCATTTGAGCCGGGACGAAGGCGAAGCGGTTCTCCGCGAGGCTTGCCGGGCCCTGAAGCCCGAAGGTCTCTTCCGGCTGGTGGTTCCCGATCTAGTTTTCCACGCCACCCGCTATTTGCGGAAAGTGGCCGAGAGCGACGGCGTAGGACGCGAACCGCACGATGAATTCTTGCGGAACATTTATGGAGCTTTCCTCGAGAAACGGCGCAAGGGACTGCACCACAAGTATATGTACGATTGGTTCACGCTTCGCTTTCTTCTCAAGTCGGTTGGATTCTCGTCGGTGGTCCGCCAGAGCTACCAGGTGAGCGCGGACGAGGAGTTGGCTCGCCTGGACAACCGCCCCGAGGATTCGTTGCATATCGACGCCAGGAAATGAAGATCCTGATCGTGGGAAATCGTGGCGGCACCAACGTGGGTGGCAGTTTTGAAAAGGCCGCGATCGCCATGAACCATGAGGTCAGCCTGCTCGAAACAGACCAGGCCCACCAAGGTCCTGTTTGGAAGCGACAGTGGAATTGGCGGTTCCGAAGTAAGAGGCCCCTGCGGCTGGTTCCGTTCAGCCGGGGCGTTGTGGAAGCCTGCCGGCAGAGCCGTCCGAAATGCCTCCTGGTGACGGGCACAGGCGCGGTCGACGCCGAGTCGTTGCGCCAAATTGGGGAACTGGGAGTCTGCACGGTGAACTTCCTGACCGACGATCCGTGGAATCCGGCGCACCGGGCCCGGTGGTTCTTGCAGGCGCTGCCCCGCTACCATTGCGTGTTTTCCGCGCGACGCGCCAACCTCGACGATCTGAAACGACTGGGATGCGCTCGCGTCGAGTATCTGCCCTTCGCCTACGATCCGGACTGGTGTTTTCCCGAGCCCGGCATCGCCGAAGAGGATGATGTTGTCTTCGCAGGCGCCGGGGACCAGGACCGCGTTCCTTATATCCAATCCCTCCAGCAGGCTGGATTTCGCGTCGCGCTCTACGGATCGTTCTGGGATCGGTACCCGGCCACGCGCGGCCAGTCTCGCGGGCAAGCCGATCCTGCCACGTTGCGGAGAGCTATCGGCGCAGGGCGGGTGGCGCTCTGCATCGTGCGGCGCGCCAATCGCGACGGCCACGCCATGCGCACCTTCGAGGTCCCGGCCATCCGCGCCTGCATGTTGGCGGAGGATACGGGTGAGCACCGGGAGATTTTCGGCGCAGAGTCCCAGAACGTGCTGTACTTTCAAACCATCGCGGAGATGATTCAGAAGACGCGCTGGCTGCTGGAACATCCCGAAGAGCGGCGCCGTCTCGCCGATGCCGCGCACCGGCACATCGTGCAAGGCCGGAATACCTATCGCGACCGCCTGGAGCGCATCCTGGAGCTGGTGTCCAAGTCATGAAGATCGCCATCGCCGTCCACGGCCGCTTTCACGCCTTCGACCTGGCCAAGGCCCTGATCGCCCGAGGTAATGACGTCACCCTGCTGACGAATTATCCAAAGTGGGCGGTGCGGCGATTCGGGATTCCCGCCAGGTACGTGCGAAGCATGTGGCCGCACGGCATCGCCGCCCGGGCGGCCTGGACGCTCCGCGAGCGGGCGCACTTCTCCTATCCCGAGGCTTATCTGGACGACTGGTTTTCCCAGTGGGCCGCCGAGGAACTGAACAAAGAGAGCTGGGACGCGGTCCATTGCTGGAGCGGCGTGGCCGAGGAAGTCTTCCTGAGAATCAAGGATCCGAGAATCCTGAAGCTCATGGTTCGAGGATCGGCCCACATTCTGGCCCAGTCGAGGCTGCTGGAGGAAGAGGAACGCCGGACCGGCGCGCGGCTCGACCGGCCCTCTCCCTGGATCGTCGCCCGCGAACAGCGGGAGTACAAACTTGCCGATGTGATCGTTCTGCTCTCCACCTTCGCGATGAAGAGTTTCATCGACGAAGGAGTCGATCCCGGCAAGCTCCACATGCTGCCGCTGGGCGTGAACGTGGAAGCATTTCGGCCCACGCCGGACGCCTTACAGGAGCGCTTGCGACGGATTCGGTCCGGGCAGAAATTGCGCGTTCTCTATGTCGGCGCTCTCTCATTCCAAAAAGGCCTCTGGGATATGGACCAGATCGTCAGGCAGGGCAGAGGCGACTTCGATTTTCGATTTATCGGTTCGATCACGAAGGAATGCAGGGAAATGCTGGCCAAGATGCGCCAGTGGGCGGAATTCATTCCGCGTCAGCCGTATCCGGAAATGGGGAAATGGGACGCCTGGGGCGATTTGTTTCCCTTCCCGAGGATCCAAAACGGATTCGCCGCAGTTCTCGCGCAGGCTCAGGCCGCTTCCCTCCCGATCATCACCACCAAGAACAGCGGCGGCCCCGACATCATCAGCGACGGAGAGACCGGATGGGTGCTGCCGGCGCGCGATGCCGACGGCATCCTGAACCGCTTGCATTGGTGCGCTTCCCACCGGGACGAGCTGGCGGCCATGGTGGAGTCCAGCTACCGGGAGTTCCACCCGCGGACCTGGGACATGATGGCCGAAGATTTCGAAGACGTAGTGCGGGAGCGCCGGCAATGGGTGGCCGCGCGGTTGCCGAGGCCCAGTGATAGCCGTCAAGGTCTGAAGATTGCGATCGCCGTCCACGGCCGTTTCCACGCCTTTCAAATGGCCAAGGCCCTGATGGACCGCGGCAATCAGGTCACCATCCTGACCAATTATCCCAAGTGGGCCATGAAGCGCTTTGAGATCGAGCCGCAATATGTGCGCAGTTTGTGGCCACAGGGAGTGGCTTCGCGGGCCACCCGGGAGATGAGCGAACTCGCCCACGTTCCCTACCCGGAAGCCCGCCTGAGTCAGTGGTTCGGAGACTGGGTCGCGAGCGAACTGGGGAAGGAACATTGGGACGCGGTCCATTCCTGGAGCGGCGTTACGGAAGAATTCTTCCTGCCCAGCAAGGGGAACAAGGACTTGCGGGCCCTGATGCGCGGATCGTCGCATATCTTTACCCAAGCCCGCCTGCTCGAGGACGAAGAGCAACGGACCGGCGTGCGGCTCGACCGCCCTTCCCCATGGATCATTGCCCGCGAGCAACGCGAATATGAGCTGGCTGATGTGATCACGGTACTCTCCGGCTTCTGCTACCAAAGCTTTCTCGATCAGGGCGTGGATGCCCGAAAGCTCTGCCTGCTGCCTCTCGGAGTCCGCGTCGAGTCCTTTCGACCCGCTGAGGAAGTTCTGCAGGAACGTTTGCGCAGAATCCGCTCGGGGCGGCCCTTGCGCGTGCTCTACGTGGGAGCAGTCTCGTTCCGCAAGGGACTTTGGGACCTGGAGCGCATCGTGAAGAGCACCCGCCCCGGCGAGTTCGAGTTCCGCTTTGTCGGACCTGTGCTCGAGGAGAGCCGCAAAATCGTTGCCGGACTGGCAGGGCGCGCGGAGTTCGTTCGCAAACAGCCGCAAGAGAGTCTTTGGAAATGGTACGCCTGGGGAGACGTCTTTCTCTTCCCTTCCATTGAAGAAGGATTAGCAGTCGTGCTGGCCCAGGCGCAAGCGGCCTGTCTTCCCATCATCACGACGGCGAATAGCGGAGGTCCCGAGCTCATCCAGGAGGGAGAGACAGGTTGGATCCGCCCCATTCGCAATCCGGAGGCGTTCCTCGAAAGGCTGGAGTGGTGCGACACACACCGGGAAGAGCTGGCCGCCATGGTCGAGCACGGCTACCAGCACTTTCGCCCACGCACCTGGGCCATGATGGCCGAAGGCTTCGAGAATCTTGTTCGGGAACGCCGGCAGCCGACGTGAACACCGTCCTTCGCGTCCTTCTGCTGCTGATCGCCGCGCTTCTGGCCGTGGCTTTCGTCAATTCGCGCGGCACCGGCGATGTCAATTTCTACTGGCTGCAATGGATGCAGAACGCGGATATCGTGGGCCCTGTCGAGGGCTACGTTGTCTCTTCTTCCGACTATCCGCCGCTCACGCACGTCATCCTGTTCACGATCGCCAGGATCAGCCGGCCCTTGGCGCTCACGCCGTTTCTCGGGCTCAAGTGGTCCATGGTCCTCATGCTCTTTGCCTCCGCCGCAGTCTTCGGCGCGTGGACGCGGGACTTACTCGCCCCCGCCGTTCTGATCTTGGTTCTGCTCCTGAACAGCGTTGCTCTCGGCTACCTCGATATCTGGACCGCGCCGTTTCTCATTGGCGCGATGTGGGCGCTGGAAAGACACCGACTCGTCCCTTTCGCGATCTTGTTTTCCCTGGCGGTGTGGATCAAGTGGCAGCCCCTGATCATCGCTCCGTTCCTGCTGATCTACCTGTTCCGCGTCTATCCGTGGAAGGGCATTCGCCGCGTTATTCCCCCCACGTTGTTCATCGCCGCCGGATTCTTCGCGACGTTCAGCGTGGGGCAAGTGTACCGGGCTCTCGATCGCGCGCTCCACCACACGATGGTCAGCGGGAATGCGCTGAACCTCGGCTGGATCGTTACCTATTTCCTTCACGTGATTTGGCCCGCGACCTTCGGCCGCTGGGCCGCAGGTTCCGCGGATTACATCTACATCGAGAGTTCCCGCACGGTGACACTGGCCAAGATTCCCTTCGACCTGGCTTATCTCGTCGTTCTGGCCCTCTTCTGGAAGACTCGGCCTACGTTCGAGCATCTGATTGCTTTCTCGCTCTTCGGCTATCTGACCTATTTCACGTGGAACGTCGGAGTGCATGAAAACCATCTCTTTCTCGCTTGCCTGTTGGGAGCGATTCTCTGGCGATTGAATCCCGATTGGCGGCTGACCTTCGCCGCGTGGGCGGCGGCCGCCAATATCAACCTGCTGCTGTTTTACGGCCTTGACGGGAGCGGGCTGCCCTTCTCCCGGGTGGCCGGCGGTCTCGAGCTATCCGTGTGGCTGGCCGTTGTGAATGTCGCCCTTTATGGGATCTTCGCGTGGGTAGTGACTCAGTTTGACCTTGGCCGATAGTGGCGCTAGCTGGCCGGACGTGGC
>CAZRND010000066.1:0-17957 GCA_964601345.1 uncultured Acidobacteriota bacterium
GCGGGCAAGACGACCACGGTGGAAATCCTCGAAGGACTCACCCCGGCAGATGGAGGGGTCGTTGAGCTTCTCGGCCGGCAGTGGGGCAAGGGGTCCGATCACGAATTGCGCGAGCGGCTCGGGATGCAGTTGCAGGATACGCAACTCTCCGAGCGGCTCACGATCGAGGAGACCATCCGCCTGTTTCGCAGTTTCTTCAAGACCGGGCGCGGCGTATCCGACGTGATCGCCATGGTCTCGCTCGAGGAAAAGCGCCACGACCGCGTCGGCCGACTTTCGGGCGGACAGAAGCAACGCCTGGCGGTGGCCTGCGCTTTGGTCAATAATCCCGAACTGCTCTTTCTCGACGAGCCGACCACCGGCCTCGATCCGCAGGCGCGGCTGAATCTGTGGGAGATCGTGGAGAAATACCTTAAGGAAGGCGGATCGCTCCTCCTGACCACGCACTACATGGAGGAAGCGGCCCGGCTTTGCGACCGCGTGGGCATTATGGATCACGGCAAGATCATCGCTCTGGGGACTCCGGCGCAACTGATCGAATCGCTCGGCGCGCACCAGATCATCGAGTTCACCGCGCAAGGAAAGTTGGACGAACAACCGCTCCACCATCTGGCCGGCGTGCGCGGCGTCATCGCCAAAGATGGCGGCTATCTTCTCACCGTCGAGCAGATCGCCGAAGCGCTGCCGGCGCTTTTCGCCGAACTGAACCGGCAGAGCCTCGAGCTCCGCACCGTAACCACGCACCAAGCCACGCTCGAAGACGTCTTCGTAAGCCTCACCGGGAGGGGACTCCGTGCCTGATCCGCGCGATACCGATCGAGTCTGGCCGCCGCTGGTCGAGCTGACCCTGGCGCGTATGCGCGAATTCCTGCGCCAGCCCGAAGCGGTCTTCTGGGTCTTTGCCTTCCCCGTGCTGCTGGCAACCGCTCTGGGAATTGCGTTTCGCAATTCCGGACCGGAGAAAGTCCCGATCGGAGTCGAAGACGGCAGCCCGGAAAGCGCCGTCGTCTTGGCCGCGTTGAATCGCTCCGTGGACATCGATGCCCGGCTCTTTTCGGCGGAGGCCGCTGCGCTCGCGCTCCGCACGGGGCGCGTGGTTCTGGTGGTGAAACCCACAGGCAAGAACACCAATGTCTATCGCTTCGATCCGACGCGGCCCGAGAGCCGCCTCGCCCGTCTCGCCGTGGACGACGCGCTCGAACGCAACGCCGGCCGCACCGATGTCATTCGCGCCGGCGACGAAAAGGTAGTCGAGACGGGATCGCGCTATATCGACTTCCTCGTCCCGGGCCTGCTAGGCATGAACCTGATGGGCAGCGGACTCTGGGGGCTGGGGTTTGCCGTGGTGATGGCCCGCAACCGCGGACTGCTGAAGCGTCTCGCGGCAACACCGATGCGCCGGTCGCACTTCCTTCTCTCCTACATGCTCTCGCGACTTCTCTTTCTGTTCCTGGAAGTGGCTGCCGTGGTCGGGTTCGCCCGCGTTCTTTTCGGGGTCTCGATGCGCGGATCGTGGCTCGATCTCGCTTTCATCGCATTGTTCGGAGCTCTGACGTTTGCCGGTGTCGGGATGCTCGTCGCCTCCCGCGCGCGCACGATCGAGGCCGTCTCGGGTCTGATGAACCTGGTGATGCTGCCGATGTGGATTCTTTCGGGGACTTTCTTTTCAGCGGCGCGTTTTCCGGAATTCGCTCAGCCCTTCATCAAGGCCCTGCCGTTGACCGCGCTCAATGACGCCTTGCGCGCCGTCATGAATGACGGCGCTGGAATCGCTGCGTCATGGACGTCGCTCGCAGTACTGGCGACGTGGATGGTCGTGAGCTTTGTGATCGCGCTCCGGATTTTCCGCTGGCAGTAACGCTACTTCTTTTCCGCTTTGGGATAGACGAGCTTCTTCCCTTTTTCCTTATACTCTGAGAGACCACAGGAGCCGAAAACTTTGTACCCGTTTTTCTTTAGTATGTCCGCGGCACGCGCGGCTCTTCCACCGTGGTTTCAAGCGGTGAGGATCAGCTTGTCCTTGGGGATCTCGGAGAGCCGCGCCTCGATCTGCGAAACAGGGATGTTGACGTAACCCTCGATTGTCCCAAGCTCTTCCAGCTCCTTCGGCTCGCGGACATCGAGAAAGAACACCTTCTTGTTTTCGAGCGCTTTCTCGATCTCCTCAACCGTCAAGGGCTTTTCTTTATCCTGCTTCTTGTCCGCGGTTTTGTCCTGCGCCATAGCCAGCCCTGTGATCAAAAGAACGAAACACATCAGGTAATGTCGCATAACGCGATTCTAGTCGAAGCGGTAGCCGGAAATCAAACCGGCATTGAGCCAGTCGGCGACAATCTGCGCGGCGCGTTGCGCGGCAACCTCCGAAGGTAATGGTTCGCACACTTCGGCAAAGGGGCGGCCTTCGGCAAGCGCCAGGACCGCCGGGACATCCGCCTCGGGAACGATTTCGCGGTGCGATTGATTGTCGAGGCGGTAGACCAGGAGCGTCTGCTTCGCAGGCTTGGCCGTCTCTTCAGGATGGTCCCACAGCGAATCGACGTCGCAGCCCGCTTGGACAATCTGCACGCACGGGGCGATCGTGAAGCGCACATCCGGCCATTTGTCTTGCGGGATGTCGGCCAGGGCCGCTCGCTCCATTTGAGGCGCGTTGGCCGCCTGGAACGCTTCCCCGAGCGCGTATTCGAGCGCCGCGAGATCGGCCGCGCCGGGAAATTCCCCGCCCAGCGAGTGACCGGCGATGAACGCCGCGAAAGGCCGCCCCAAGTAGCGCAGCGAATAGTGCTCGGAAGGGTGCTGCAACAGAAAGTCGGTAATGAGATTGTGAAACCGCTCTTCCCCAAGCTTGGCGGCGACTTTGGGGAAATCCTCGAGGAGAACATCCTTGAGGCGATAGAAGTACATGTTGGCGTAGACGTCGAGACGGCCTTCGGCTGAGAGCCGGTCGTCGCTCACAATCCACTTGTGGACCTGTTCGGCGGCGGGATCGCCCTTCGCGGTGAGTTCGGCCAGTCCCTTCTCCACGCCTTCCGGCGCGCGAATCAGCTTCCAGATGAGGTTTTGGACGGCGTCGAGCGGCGGATGGCTCATGCGCTGATGAGAGATTTCTCGAGAGCCTTGGCATGCCGCGCCGCGGCGCGGTTGCGCTCTTCTTCGAGGCGTTCGAAGGGCGGGATCTTGTCGTCCCACTCGATCAGAGTGGTGATCGGGCCGAACCGGCGGATGGTCTCGTCGTAGAGGTCCCAGACCGGATCGATGATCGTGTGGTCGTGGGTGTCGAGCAGCAAGTTTCCGATGGTCGAATGACCCGCCAGGTGAATCTGCCAGATACGTTCGCCGGGAAGCGCGGCCATGTATTCGCGCGGATCGAAACCATGGTTGATGCCGCTGACGTAGATGTTGTTCACGTCGAAGAGCAGGCCGCAATCCGCCTTTTCGACGAGGCGCACGAGGAATTCCCATTCGCTCATCTCGGACCCCGTGTAGGACATGTAGCTCGAGACGTTTTCGAGAGCGATGCGCCGCTTCAATCGATCCTGCACGCGCCGGACGCGGTCGGCCACATGCTCGAGCGCTTCTTCCGTATGCGGCAGCGGCAGCAGATCGTGGGCGTTGTGCCCGCCCGTGCCCGTCCAGCAGAGATGGTCGGAGACCCAGGCCGGCTCGGTCTCCTGAGCCAGGGCGGCCAGGTCATTCAGATAGCGCTCGCTCAGCGGATCGGAGGATCCGATGGAAAGCGAAACGCCGTGCAGCACAATGGGGTAATCGGAACGGACTTTGTCGAGAATCTGGCGCGCGAACCCGCCCACACCCATATAGTTCTCGCTGATGACCTCGAACCAGTCGCACGCCGTCGGTTCGGAAGTCACCCGCTGGAAGTGGTCCCGGCGGAGACCCACGCCGTGACCGAGAAATGGCGGTCGGGACATTAGCACCTCGAAAAAGCTCAGGGGCTCCGCCGGCCGAATCGGCCGCGGGAGCCCCTGAATACACTGCGAACCTTACGGTTAGGCCTTCTTCTTGCTTTCCTTGACGACCGTGCCCTTGGCGTCCTTGCAAGCCTTGGAGTCGGCCACGTTGACCCATCCCTTACCCTTGCAATCGTTCTTGCCCTTGCAGGAATGGCTGCCGTCTGCGGCGTTGCACTCGCCTTGGCCCTTGCAGGCGTTGGCGCCGGCGCACTTGACGGTAGCAGCCTTCTTCTTATCCTTGTCATCCGCAAGAACATTCGTGCCCAGCAGTAACGAGCCGGCCGCGATGGCCGCTACGGATCCGAACATTTGGCGACGATTCATGTAAGACGCTCCCAGATGGAATTGAAGGGGCTTCTCCCCTTATGAATCCGTTATATCTCAGGCCTGTTCGTCAATCAAGGCCTAATCGGCGCCCGCGTCGAATCTTAACGAATCGTGATATACCGTGGGTATTGCGCGCTCCCATCCCCGATCACGAGAACCGGCGACTGGCCGAGCTTCGGCAGTTCCAAATCCTCGATACTCCGCCTGAGGAGGCGTTCGACGACTTGGTCCGGCTGGCCGCGCATATCTGCGGAACGCCGATCGCCCTGGTCAGCTTGGTTGATTCCGATCGCCAGTGGTTCAAGGCGAAGACCGGAATCGAAGCGACAGAGACTCCCCGCGACGTGGCCTTCTGCGCCCACGCCATCCATCAGCCCGACGTGATGGTGGTCCCCGACGCGCGGAAGGACGCCCGTTTTGCCGACAATCCGCTGGTGACAGCCGGACCGAAGGTCCGCTTCTACGCCGGGACGCCGCTGATCACGGGCGCCGGGAACGCCTTGGGAACGCTCTGCGTGGTCGATCGAAAACCGCGCAAGCTGAGCGCGGACCAACTCGAGGCCCTGCGTGCCTTGGGACGCCAGGCCGTCGCGCAGCTCGAACTCCGCCGCAGCATGCTGAGCCTCAAGCGCAGCGCCAAGGAGTTGGAGCATTACTTCACCCTGTCGCTCGACATGCACTGCATCGTCGGATTCGACGGCTATTTCAAGCGCCTGAACCCGGCATGGGAAAAGACGCTGGGATTCACCGCCGACGAGTTGCGGGCTGAACCTTATCTCTATTTTATCCATCCCGACGATCGGCAGGCCACCGTGGAGGAAGCCGCGAAAATCGCCTCCGGAGGCACGACGGTAACCTTTGAGAATCGCTACCGGTGCAAAGACGGCTCCTACCGAACCTTGATCTGGGCGGCCGCGCCCCTCCCCGGCCAACAGGTGATCTACTGCACGGCCCACGATGTCACCGAGCGGCGGCTGATTGTGGAAAAGTTGCGTCACAGCGAAGAAAGCTACCGCGACCTGGTGGAGAACAGCAGCGACCTGATGGGAACGCACGACCTGGACGGCGTCATCCTCAGCGCCAACCAGGCTTTCCTTCGCGCCTTCGGCTACCAGTCGGTGGAGGAGGTCCTGGGGCGGAACATGATCGATATTCTCGTCCCGGAAGTGCAAGGCATCTTTCCGCAATATCTCGCCCAGATCGCCCAGGACGGGCGCGCCCAAGGCATTATGCGAGTGGTCACACGCGACGGCCAAGAACGTCTGCTCGAATACGACAACACGCTGCGACGTGAGGGGCTGGCCAAACCCATCGTGCGCGCGAAGAGCCGCGATGTCACGGAGAGCAAGCGCGCCGAGCGCCGGCAGGCCTTGCAGTTCGACGTCACGCGTGTCCTGGCCGAGTCGTCGACGCTGGCCGACGCGGTGCCGCGGCTTCTGCAAGCGCTCTGCCAGCACTTGGAAGGTCGGATCAGCCTCCTTTGGCACCTGGACCTGGACGCTCACGTCCTTCGTTGCGCCGAGATCTGGCAGGCGCCCAGCTTCGATGGCGGCCGGTTTGTCGAGCAGAGCCGGGAGATCTCGTTTACTCCCGGAATTGGACTCCCTGGCCGGGTGTGGCAGTCAGGCAAGGCGGCGTGGATCGAAAACGCGGTTGTCGATAAGAATTTTCCGCGCGCAGCGGCCGCCCGGGAAGCCGGCTTGCGGGGCGGGTTTGCCTTCCCCTTCCTATGGAAGGGCGGAGCGCTCGGAGTGATTGAGTGTTTCGGCCGGAAAATCATGAAGCCGGATCAGGATCTGCTCATGATTCTCGAGGCGATCGGCAACCAGGTGGGCCAGTTCATCGAGCGGCGCAGGGTGGAAGACGCCCACGAGCTGATCTTGAAGTCCGCGGGTGAAGGGATCTTCGGAATGGACCGCTCGGGCTGCATCACCTTCGTGAACCCCGCCGCGGCTCGCATGCTCGGCACGGATAGCAGCGATCTCATCGGCGCGTCCGAGCATGAGACGATCCACCACTCGGGCGCGGAGGGGAAGCGGTATCTCGCGGAAGAGTGCCCCCTCCTGGGGACGTTGCGCGATGGAGCCATCCACGTGACCGATGAGCACGTCTTTTGGCCGCGGGACGGCGTCAGCTTTCCCGTGGAATACATCCGAGTTCCGATCCCAGACGAACGCGACGCACTGCTCGGGGCGGTGGTGACCTTTCAGGACATTACCGGCCGCCGGGCCATCGAGCGGATGAAGGACGAGTTCATTTCGCTGGTGAGCCATGAGCTGCGGACGCCACTCACCTCTATTCGCGGATCGTTAGGCCTGCTGGCGGGCGGTTTTTCGGAGCACCTGCCGGAGAAGGGACGGCGGATGCTGGAAATTGCCGTGCGGAACGCCGACCGGCTGTCGCGCCTCATCAACGACGTCCTGGACCTCGAGCGAATGCAGGAACGGAAGGCGGACCTCGTTCGCGAGGACTGCGACGCGGGCGAGTTGTTGCTGCAGGCCGCCGAGACGATGGCGCCGATGGCGGAAAAGGCCGGCGTGATTCTCACCGTGCAGCCGGCCAGGCTGCCGTTGGCCGTGGATCAGGACCAGATCCTGCAGGTGCTCAGCAACCTGATCAGCAATGCCATTAAGTTTTCGTCGCCTCAACGCACGGTAACCCTATCGGCGGAGCGGCGCGGCGACCGGATCGTTTTCGAAGTACGCGACGAGGGCCGCGGTATTCCTCCGGGCAAACTGGAAGCTGTCTTCCAGCGGTTCCAGCAGGTGGATGCCTCCGACTCGCGGAAGAGAGGCGGCAGCGGCTTGGGCCTGGCCATTTGCCGCGGGATCGTGCAGTTGCATGGAGGCGCAATTTGGGCGGAGAGCGAACTTGGCAAAGGCAGCTCCTTCTTTGTCAGCTTGCCGGCGAAAGAGACCGATGAATAAACGAATCCTGTTGATTGACGATGAAGACGACATCCGCGAAGTCGCCAAGATGAGTCTCGAGATCACCGCCGGATGGGAAGTGCTGACCGCCTCTTCGGGGAAAGAAGGCGTGGCCAAGGCGGAATCCGAAAAGCCGGACGCCATCCTGCTCGACCTGATGATGCCGGAGCTCGACGGCACCGCGACCTTGGCGCGGCTCAAGCAGAATCCGGCGAGCCGCGAAATTCCCGTAGTGCTGCTCACGGCGAAAGTCCATCCCGCGGAGCGCAACCGTTTCTCCGAGCTCGGCGCCGCCGCCGTCATGCCCAAGCCGTTCGATCCCATGAAGCTGGCCGATGAAATCGCCGCGGCGCTCGGCTGGTCGTGACGTCCGCATCAGGCACCACGCGCTGGTTCCTCAATCTCTACGAGTAGCGCGTATAATCGCCATCGATGCGCTTTCCCCGATTCATTGTGTCGCTCTTGCTGGTGGTCTCGAACCTCTCGTCGCACGATCTCTACATCCTTCCGGCGAAGTTTTTCACTGAGGGCGGCCGCCCGGCGAATGGAGCGATTCACAACGGGGATTCGTTTCCGGAAAGCGAGGCCGGCCCCGTCCTTGAACGGATCCGCGACGCCCGGGTGATTTCGGCAAAGGGCCTCACACCTCTGCGAGATCTACTTATCGACGGCAAGCGAGCGACCTTTGTTTTCACTCCGCCCGCCTCCGGCGACTATCTCCTCACGGTCCGCACGATCCCGAACTTCATCAGCATGAAGGCGGCCGACTTTCGCGCCTACCTCAAGGAAGAAGGACTGGATGACGTGATCAAATGGCGCGAGGAACATGGTGTCGCCGATCAGCCGAGCCGGGAACGCTACCGCAAATATGCGAAGTCGCTGCTTGTGGCGGGACGCGGAGACGGGTTCTATCGCCACGAAGTGGGCCTCACCATCGAGATTGTCCCGGAACTCGATCCCGCGCGCCTCGAGCCGGGCGGCAAGCTTCCCGCTCGGATTCTCTTCCGAGGCAAGCCTGCCGCAGGGTTGCAGATCGAGGCGGCCTGGGCCGCGGGTGGTCAATCGAAGACGGTTGTCGTCGGGCGGACCGATTCGAGCGGACGCATCTCGGTGCCGCTCGAAAAGCACGGCCTGTGGAGGATCCATACCCTCAAGATGGAGCGCTGCACCGAGCCGGCGATCGCCGACTGGGAGAGTTATTGGGCGAGCCTCACCTTCGAGCTTCGCATGCCTTGAATTAGGTTCTGGATCACTTCGGAATGGCGTCCTGCCAGACGTACGCGTAGAGAGTCACGATCAAGCCCGTGATCGAGGCCAAGACGATGCTGTGCCAGAAGACGGCCTTCAGAATGCGCGCTTCGTTGCCCACTTGATTTGTCGCCGTGCTGGCCACGACGATGGACTGAGCGTCAATCATCTTCCCCATCACGCCGCCACTGGAGTTCGCCGCGCCCATCAGGATCGGACTCAGGCCCAACTGCTCGGCAGTGACTTTCTGCAGATTCCCGAAGAGCGCATTCGATCCGGCGTCGGTTCCGGTCAGCGCCACGCCCAGCCATCCGAGCAGAGTCCCAAAGAATGGAAAGGCGAGGCCGGTGTGCGTGAGACTCAAGCCGAGAACGGTGTCCATGCCGGAGTAGCGCGTGATGAATGCCAGGCCCACCATGAAAGTGATCGCAGCAAGCGATGGGATCAGGCTGCGCAACGTGGAACCGAAGATTCCGATGACGCGCCGGAACGATAGTCCCAGCCACATGCCCGACAAGATCGCTCCGAGAAACACCGCAGTTCCGGGAAGGATCAAGAGATTCAGGTCGGCGATCGCACCTTCCGGAGTGGGTTTCGGCACCACGGGAGGAACGCGCATGACGGCGTTGTGCAGATAAGGCATCGCCACTTTCCATGACGCAAAAGTCAGGTACTTGCTCAGCGCCGGAAGCCCGGCAATGAAAATGAAAACGGACGAGAGAATGAAGGGCGACCAGGCTTTGATTACCGCGCCGGTCTGATGTTTGCCTGTGGACGCAGTCGCGGCAAAGGGCGTCGCTCCGACGCGCCACAGTTTTAGGAAAGCGACCATCACCAGCAGCGAGAAGATTGCCGCGACGATATCCACCAGTCCGTTGTCCTGATAGTTGGACCAGTAGAACTGCATGCCGGCGAAAGAAAGTCCGCTGACCATGAGGGCCGGCCAGACCTGAAATGTCTCGCGCCATCCGGACATGCACCGCACCAGCCAGAGCGGAAGAATCGCCGACATGAAGGGCAAAATGCGTCCGCACATCTGGCTGTAGGCGTGTTCCGGGAGGCCGGTGACTCCGGCGAGAACCCGGATCGGATTGCCGACTCCGCCCCAAGCGACCGGCGCGGTGTTCGCCAACAGGCAAAGCGTGGCCGCCTGGAACGGATCGAATCCCAGGCCGATCAGGAATGATCCGGCGATGGCCACGGGCGCGCCGCCGCCGCCCGTGCCCTCAAGAAACGCTCCGAAACAAAAAGCAATCAGGATCACCTGCAGCCGGCGGTCCGACGACAGGCCGGCGATGGACTCCTTCATGATCTGGAACTGTCCCGTCTCAACCGCAACGTGATAGAGAAACAGCGAGGCAATGATGATCCAGGCGATGCGCAGCACGCCGAATTGAAAGCCCAGAAGGAAAGACGTGCCCACGAGAACGGGCGGCATCGCGAACACGACGGCGGCGAGCGCCATCGCCACCAGCATTCCGCAGAGTGCGGAAATCCAAACGCGCTTCCTTAAGACAACGAGTACGAAGAAGAGAGTGCAGACCGGCAGAGCCGAGACCAACGCCGACAGAGGCCAGGAATGGAGCGGATCATAGTTTTGCGCCCAAGGTTGCACTTGCAGGCTCTAATCCTACCTCACCGCTGGCGCCGCTTGAGGATCTCTTCTATCTGCTCCCGCGCCACCGGCAGCTTATCGATGTTCTCGCGAAGCCAGCCGGTAAAGTCCGTCTCGATGGCCGCGGTCCAAGCCGTATCGATCTGGCCAGCCGTGTAGACCTTCTCGCGGAGGCGCTGGTGTCCGAAAACGTCGCGCAGGTGCGTGATCTCGGAATACTGCACCACCTGCTCGGCGACCTGCGGCGGGATAAAGAGCACGCCGCCGTCGCGCCCCAGCACCACGTCGCCCGGCATCACCGTGGCCTTGCCGATGTGAATCGGAATATTGATGCCGATCATCGTGGAATTCAGCCGGGCCGCCGCGCCGGGATTCGAGCCGAGACTGCTGAAATGATGCGAGGGATCGTAGTAGCGAACGAAGGAGACGAACTCCTCGAGCTCCTTCAGTCCGTTGATGTCGCGCACGGCCCCGTCGTAAACGATCCCGTTGTGGCTTCGAGCGTAGATCGCGTTGCCGACGTTGTCGCCGATGGAAGGGCCATCCTGCTTGAGCCCGAAGTGGTCGGCAACGTACACGTCGCCTGGCTGCAGCATGTCCACGGGCCAGGCATTCTGACCTCCGATGCGTCCATCCTTCTTTCCCTGCTCCTCGATCACTTTATGGATGTCCGGCCGTCCCGGCAGCCATTGAGCCGTGAGCGCGCGCCCCACGAGCACCTTGTCGGGATGAATCGAATACCAGCCGTCCTCATACTGATGATTGAATCCGGCGGTTCGCAACTGGGCCCAGGCCTCTTCGAGGGTCACTGACTTCATGCGCTTCAGGACGCCGTCCGGAACCTTGGGACGTCCGTCGGCGAAGCGTTCACCCTTCCACTCGGGCGTGTACTTGATGAGCAGGTCCTTCGTCAACACTCCCGGCTGGGCGAAGGCCGTAGCCGTCCACAGCAACACCAAACCAATGGATTTCCGCATAGCTATCTTCTCCTCATCATCTCGTCGCCGGCTCGAACCAGGGCGTGCCCGCCACCTGCGCCTTCCGCGCGCCGTCTTCATTCATCTCCACGCCGAACCCGGGCCGGTCCGGAGGAGTGATGTAGCCCTTCTGAATGATCTCGCCTTCCTTCACCCAATTGCGCCAGAGATCGAGCGAATCAACCCAGTGCCACTCCTGGACGAGGAAATTCGGAATCGCCGCGCAGACGTGCGCCGGGGCCATAATCCCGATGGGTGAAGTTACCCCATGCGGCGCGACCGGCACGTAATAAGTGTGCGCCATGTCCGCAATCTTGCGGGATTCGAGCAGGCCGCCGCACTTCTGGAAGTCGGGCATGATGATGTCGGCCGCGCGCTTTTCCAGGATCTCGCGAAAGCCCCAGCGCATGTAGATGTTTTCGCCGCAGCATATGGGAGTGCTGGTGGAGGCGCGGACGTCGCGCATGGCGTCGATATTCTCGGCCGGCACCGGTTCCTCGAGCCACATCAACTTGAACGGCTCCAGTTCCTTGGCGACGCGTTTGGCCGTCCCCAGGTCGTAACGCGCGTGCATGTCCACGGCCAAGTCGAAGTTCTTGGGATACAACTCCCGCGTAAACCCTACTTTCGCGACCATGTGTTCGACCTCCGCGTTCGTCGCGGTCCAGTTGACGCGATCGAAGCGCGCCGGGTCCTGGGCATCGTCGATATCGATCTTGGCGGCGGTGAATCCCATCTCCTGAATCTGACGGATTCGGGCTTTGGAGCGCTCGTCGCCGGGGACCATTTCCCGCGCGCCCGAATCGCAATAGACGCGGACGCGTTCGCGCACCTTGCCGCCGAGCAACTGGTAGACGGGCAGGCCCAAGGCTTTCCCGGCCACGTCCCACAGCGCGATCTCGACGGCCGTCAGCGCCGTCACATATTGTCCGGCCTGCGCGCCGGCGAAGACTCCCGACGTGCGGATGCGTTCAAACGCCGCCTCGATGTTGAGCGGATCCTGCCCCGTGAGGAGGCGCGCGAACGACCGGATCAACGGAACGTTGCCCGCGGCGGCGTCGGTGGATTCGCCCTGACCGACAATCCCCTGATCGGTGTAGACGCGCACGTGTACCTGGTAGCCGTGCACGCGCACTTCGGCGGTGCGGATTTCCGTGATCTTCAGCTTGGGGCGATTGTAGGGAGTCGTGGCTTTCTGCACCGCCGCCGAGAGCGACGGCAATCCCGCCAGGCCGGCGAACGGCAGCAGCGCGCCCTTCAACAGAGTTCTGCGATTCGATTGGGGCATAGAGTTATCGCCTTTCCATTTCTACCACTCTGCCACAGATCCGTCTTTGTGAAAGACCCGCGCCATTGGACGGCTTCCGGCAAACGGATATTTCTTCAACGCGTCTTCGGTAAGGTCGAAACCCAGGCCCGGCTTTTCCGGAAGCGGATATTTTCCATTCACCATGCGCATGGCCGGAAAGCCGAACCATTCCTCCCAAACTTTATCGCGAACCTGAGGCACGGCCTGACCACAGCACTCCTGAATCAAGAAGTTGGGAATCGAGGCATCGACGTGAAGCGAAGCCAGCATCCCGATGGGCCCTTCGCAGGCATGCGGCGCCATCGTAATCGATGAGATACCGGCGATCGCCGCGACTTTCCACAGAGCGGTCAGACCGCCGACATGGTTGATGTCCGTCTGGATGATGTCCACGACCGCCTGCTCTACCAGCTCGCGAACTCCGTAGGAGGCAACGAGGCGCTCGCCGGTCGCGATGGGCGTGTTCACACGCCGCGCGATTCGCGCCATCGCCTTGACGTTCTCGGGAGGGCACGGCTCTTCCACCCAGAGCAGGTGCAGCGGTTCCAGTTCCTTGATGATGACTGCCGCCACGCTGGGGCTGGTCTTGGCGTGGAAATCCACGGCGATATCGATGTCCGGACCCAGTCCCTCTCGCAGCATCTGGACGGAGCGGATCGCCTCCGTGATCTTCTGGTTCGTCTCGATCCATTCGTAATAATTCGGCAGGCCGCCCTTGAAAGCAGTGATGCCTTGCGCAGCGGCGGTTTCGCGCAGCCGCTGCAACTGGTCGAGGGTGCGCGCATTGGCGATGTAATAGCCGCGCACGCCGTCCGGATCGTTCGGGCCGCCGAGGAGTTTGTAGACCGGAACGCCCAGGATCTTGCCGCGCCGATCCCCCAGGGCCTGATCGATCGCGGAAATCGCCGAGCCCATCACGGGACCCGCGCGGTAAAAACTGTGGACGTACATGGACTGCCAGTGATGCTCCACCGGCATCGGATCGGCGCCAATGAGGAATTCGCGGAAATCGTTGATGCAGGCCAGCACCGCACCGGCCTTGCCTTCGAGCGTGCCCTCGCCCCAACCCACGAGACCCGCGTCCGTCTCCAGCTTCACGAATACGTAAGGGCGGTCGGGCGGCGCGCCGGGAATGGTCACGCCGAACGTCTTCAGATTCGTGATCCGCACCTTCGATCCGACTGCCGCGAGCGCCTCGGCGCCGATCGGCGCAGCGGTCTGCGGCTCTGGTTCGCAATCGCAGGCGAAAGGTCCGCCCGGTTTGCCGGCCGCAAAAAGCCCGCTCGCTCCAGCGAGAAAATGACGGCGGTTCATGCGTCGCGCTCCCGATACTCGGTAAACGCGGCTTCATTCACGCGTATGCCGAGGCCCGGTCCCTGCGGCAGTTGCAGGAATCCGTCTTTGATGCTCTCGACGCCCTCGCCCGCCAGGCGCGCGCGCATGCGGCGATCCTCCTCGGCGGCCACAAAAGGAATTTGCTGGATGAAAAAATTCGGAAGGCTCGCGGCAAGGTGCAACGCGGCAGCAGTCGCGATCGGCCCGCCCTCGTGGAAGGGAGCGACCGCAACGTAATACGGCTCCGCCACCGCCGAGATCCGGCGAATCTGGGAGATTCCATGGTGGCCGATGTCGGGCCGGACCACGTCCACCGCGTCACCGCGCAGCAGGTCCTGAAAGACGCCCGCTTCTGACGCGAACCGTCCAAAGCCCACCGGAGTGACGTTCTCGCCGGCGATTTTGGATGCCGCGCCCAGATTCGAAAGCGGGCAAGGCTCATCGAACCAGAGCAGGTGCGTCCGTTCGAGCGCCGCGGAGAGACTGGATGCGTCCCCGGGAGTCAGTTGGCCGGCAGCATCCAGGGCAAAGTCGCAGCCTTCGCCCGCTGCGGCGCGGACCCGATCCAGGCGTTGCCGCGTGGCATTCACCAGCGTGGCGCTGTGGTTCGGGGAGCGCGTTGCGGGCACCGGAAGCAGAAAGGCTCGGTGTCCCGCGGCGCGAGCTTGAGTAACCGCCGACACCAGGGCATCGTCGGTCCCGCCCTCGATGCGCGCGAGCGCTCGCGCCTGGTTTCGCGTCGGCCCGCCGAGCACTTGATACGCGGGAGCCTTGGTGAATTTCCCGACCAGATCGAGACGGGCCATGTCGAGCCCGGCGAGCGCGGACGCTGCGACACTCAGCCCGCGGCGGATGCTCTCGAAGCTGCTCGCCTCTTTGCCCTGGATCGCGGCTCGCAACGTCGACAAATCAGAAGATGAGGTTCGCCGGCACTCCCCGTATCCCGCGGCCCCGGAACGCGTGCGCAGGCGCAGACAGGTGTATGCGCGCTTAGAAACCGGTTCGCGCACAGCGAACGTATCAAGCGCGACCATTTCGAGTTGTGGGTCGAGATTCACGCCACGATTACTTGAAGAGCCGCGGAGCAAAATCGTTCAGACAGCGCCGCCAGGTCAGCCACTCGTGGGCCGTTCCGGCCGATTCGAAATAAACGTTCTTGATCCCGGCTGCCGTCAACTGCTCGCTGAAGTTCTTGGTTCCCGGCCCTTCCACGGAACCGATGCCCAGGAAGAGAACCTTGACCTTCTTGTTGAACACGTCGGAATCCGCGAACACACCGTTGCTCGATGTCTTCGGATCGAATCCGCCGCGGCCGCCGCTGCTGCCGCTGAAGCCGCCCAGATACGCGAACTTGTCGAGGTTGGCCAGCACGGTGAGAAACGACTGCATTCCTCCCATCGAGAGACCCGCCATGGCGCGATTCTCGCGGCCCGGAAGCACGCGATAAGTCCGCTCGACCATGGGGATGAGATCCGTGAACATCATTTCCGTGAAGACGCCGCCCCAGTTCGTGGGAAATCCGCCACGACCTCCGACCGGCGCGCCGCGTCCGCCTCCGGCCGGCACGACTTCGGCCATGGAGCGACGCGCAATGATTCCGCGCGCCGCATACAGGGATGCATCCTCGTCGGGCTTCACCGCGTTCAGGTTGTCCATGACGATCAGCATCGGCTTGGCCTTCTTCGCGGCGATCAGGTTATCCATGATCAAATCCACATGCCCCTGGGTGTGCCATCCTTGCTCGTTCTCGCCCCAGCCGTGAAGCAGGTAGAGAACCGGGTAGCGAGTCCGAGGATTCGCATCGTACTCGGGCGGCGTGTAGACGAAACTGCGCCGCCACTTTCCCGTGATCTTGGAGTAATACCAGCGCTGGCGCACCTCGCCGTGCGGAACGTCCTTGGCGGAGTAGTATTCTGCGTCCGCCTCCGGAATTTCGATGCCGCTGTTGTCCCATCCGGAGCCGAAGAAGGTTCGCGTCGCGGGATCAGCCATCACCGCCCCATCGATGACGATTGTGTAGTAATGAAATCCGACGACCTGGGGCGGAATGGTGACCGTCCACAAGCCGTCCGGGCCGCGAGTCATGTCATGAGGCCCGCCCAGCCGCACCTGTACCTTTTGCGCGTCGGGCGCCGACACGCGGAAAGCCACGCGGCGGTCTGCATAGACGCAGGGGTAAGGCGCTCCAGGAATGTTGAGCGACGAAGGCTTGCAATCATCCGCGGCCTGTCCGCAGCACAGCCCACAACCGAGCAGCACCAACGTGACGGTTTTCATCGAACCTCTCCCCGATGGGAATCGCTAAAAGACGTACTTCAACGCGAACTGCATCTGCCGCATTGCGATCCGCGTGCCGCGGATGGTGCCGAAAGCCGCCGGGGAATTCGCGTTGGTGTTGGGAGTGCCCCACGCCGGATGATTGGGGAAGTTGAAAGCCTCCCAGCGGAATTCCAGCCGCTGGCCTTCCGTGATCCGGAAGTCCTTGTGCGTCGAGAAGTCCCAACTGAACACGCGGGGGCCGGTCACCGAATTGCGGCCGACGTTGCCGAGCGTTCCTGCCGCGTTTGGCGTGAAGGCCGCCAGGGTGAACCAGGCATCCGGATTGGGATTGTCCCGGTAGGGGCTGACGCCCGTGGCGTTGGGACGATCGAAGCCGCCGCCCGTGCCGGAACGATCCGATCCGCCGACGTTGGGCGTAATCGGGAAGCCGCTCTGCCACGTGAAAATCGAGCCGATCTGCCAGTCGCCGATGATGGCGTTGAGCACCGGATTCTGGATCGCCAACTTGCGGCTCTTGCCTACCGGCAGGTCGTAGAGCCACGACGTGACAAACCGATGCCGCGTGTCGAATGACGACAACGCGCGCTCGCAAGCCAGGCAATAGCTGTTTTGCGGGAAGAGCGTATCGTCGCCCTGCGTGCGGATTCCGCTGGTATCGTCAATGGACTTGGCGAACGTGTACGATCCGAGCGCCGTCAGACCGCCGCTATACCGCTTGGTCAGCTTGACGCTGGCGGAATTGTAGGCGCCGTTGCCGCCGTTGTCCACCAATTGGATGCGTCCGAAGTTCGGATACGGCGCGCGGCTGTTCACCGATCCCACCGTCCCGGGCAGCGACTCGTTCACCGCGCGCAGACCTTCGAGGTGATGGCTCTCCGAACCGAGGTAGCCGGCTTCCACCAGCGTGTCGTGGCCCAAGTCGTACTGTACGTTAAGCAGGTACTGGAACGAATACGGCGTGGCGCGCTCGTACTTGTTGGCAAAGGCATAGGGTATGGGAACCTGCGCGTTCGAGCCGGCCAAGCTCGCCAAGGCGTTGCTCCAGGTCAGGTTCGGGAAATCCGGAGTCGACGGGTTGAAGCGCACCCGGCCGGCCAGGTTGCGGGACATGTCGAAGCGAGGATTTCCCGTGTCCTGGCTGAAGAAGATTCCGGCGCCCGTGCGAATCACCCACTTCGAGGTCGGCGAGTAAGCGATGCCTATGCGCGGCGCGAAATCCATATTGTCCGTCTGTACCAAAGTATTGCCGAGCGACCCGTCGCAGATCACCCGGATGTTGGGCCAGCGGATATTCACTCCCGCGTATGGATCGCCGCAACTGCCTTCGCTTTGCCGAATGAAAGAAGGATAGCGGCTCAGGTCCGATACCTGCGGCGTCTTATCCATGAAAGGAATCAGCACGCTGAAGAGCGTCCCCGTGGTGTCGTGCCACGGAGGAGTGCGCTCGTAGCGCAGACCGAGAGAAAGCGTGAGCTTGGAACTGAACTTATAGGTATCGTCCACATAGAGCGAATAGCTGTTGGAACGGAACTTGGCGTTCGCGATGGAGACCGCGACCTCAGCCTGGTTCATCAGGCCTAGCAAGTAGCTGGCAAACGCGTCGCCCTGTGTCCGGTTGGTCGGATTCTGGGTCGGCGCCAAGTCGAAGGTCCACTGCCCGCGCGCGAACTGGTTGCCCACCTGGTTGTAGGCATCGTGGCGAATCTCGCCTCCGAAACGGATGCTGTGCTTGCCCCGAGTCCAGGAAGTGTTGTTCACGAACTGCAGCGAGTTGTTCTGATTTTCGTAAGGGCCTTCGGTGCTGTCGCCGAAACCGGAGTAGTTCACGATGTTGAGATTGGGCAGCCCCCATTGCACCGGCAAGCCGCCTTTCAAACCCGGAAGGCCGGCCTCTCTTACGGCGTCCGGGTTGAAGGCAAGTTAAATGCGGATGGAGTGTGAGAACGGAGTATAGTCGAGTCTGGGGTGTTT
>CAZRND010000067.1:0-17861 GCA_964601345.1 uncultured Acidobacteriota bacterium
GGTCTGATTTCGGTAAATGGACGAGAACTGGCCGGCTGCAGCCACCAGAGGCCGCCACTGTGAGCGTATAGAACAATTCGGTCAGCGGGCTCAGCACGAAGAACCCTCCCCTGAATCGGTTCGAACCCATCGGGGCCACCGCGGTCTGCAACGGGGACTTTGGAAAAGACGATTGGCTGCTCGGAGGAACTCCAGCGCGAACGGCAGCCCATGGAACAGACCACGCATGAAAGGAGCAGTACCAGGCGGATCTTGCTCGTCGCCCCTCGCATGATCGGCTCCTTTCGCCCTCTCAAACAGTCGGAATATTCAACATTGTAGACGTTTTGTCAGCGATCATCAGTAAACGATTTTTTGAACGTTAGCCTGCATGGCCTTGGCGATGGTCAGGCTCTGTAGTCAGGCGCAAGTACTACCGGTAGGTTTCCTGAGGCGGGCTCGCGATCAACTCGTCAAGGACCAGTCTGTTTTGGGCTAAGCTAATGAGCATGGCATCTGTGAATCTGGAGTTGCCGGCTGAATTAGTATCGGCGGCCAAGCTCGATCGGGGCAAAGTCTCCGAGGAGGCTGCCAAGCTCATCGCTCTCGAGCTTTTTCGCGAGGGCGCAGTCTCGTTGGGACGAGCGGCCGAGTTGTGCGCGACTCCGTTAGCGGCCTTTATGGACTTTGCCACGGGGCATGGTCTGGCTCCGCTCAGCTACACGCCCGAAGATCTGGCTGATGACCGGCAGACGCTTTCGAAGCGCCGGTGATTGTAGTTTCGAATTCATCGCCACTCATCACCCTCGCAAAGATTGGACATCTCGACATTCTGGCCAAGCTCTTTGAGACGATTATGGTCCCCAAACCCGTCTACGAGGAAGTCACCGAGAAAGGGAGGGGCGGCTATGCGTGATTGGCGAGGGCACGCAAGGCCGACCCTACGTCGTGAAACCAGTCGCCCAGGATAAGGAAGTGGGCAGGCGGAGCGCGGCCGGCGGGGTCATCCATGAGCGCTCTGTTCAATTCAACCAGAGAAAGGATCGACGATGCGCACGCCGGCTTTCGCGAAATCAGCCCTGTTTCGCGTCGCGAGCGCCAGATTGTGGACGGCGGCTGTCGCCGCGATGAGGCTATCCTTGATCGGCATGGCATTCCCGGTTTTGCGAAGGCGGGCCAGCAGTTCCGCCCATTTCAGGCCCGTGTCCGCGTCCCAGCGCAGACATTGGAGACGCCCGACCCCCGCGTCGAACCAGCGTTCCAAGGCAGTCCGCTTCCTTCCCTTGGGAAGGATGAGAATCCCGAATCGCAGTTCGCCGAGAATGACCGGATCGACTGCGATGTCCGACTCATGCGCGCGAAGCCACTCCAAGACCCGCACATCGGGCATTGGTTTGGTTGGCTCGCTCAAAACGTTTGCGTCGACCAAGTACTTCACAGTTCATCCGTCGACTCGGAGTCGATGGCCACGAAGTAGCCCTTTCGCGGGCAGTTGAGCAGCCAATCGATCGCTCCCTCGTTTCGCGGAGCGGCGCGCCGAACGAGGCGATAGTCCCCGTGATCGAGACGTTCGACGTCGAACTGTTGCCCCGGCTCGACCCGGTCCATCTGCCGGAATTCCGCCGGCAACACAATCTGGCCCTTGGAGGAAATGGTAGTCCTCATGAAGGTAAGATATCGTCTTACCTAGATGATTGTCAAGGCTTGCCCTCTTCCGGCTACTGCACAACAACCCCACTACTTCACCGCAATGAGCGACACCTGTTCCAGGCCGGGATAACGATCCTCGTCGATGGGCTTTCGATCCTTGGGCGCCTGTTGAGCCACTGTGGTACGGGTCGGCGGAATGCCGGGAAAGTACTGCGCATAGACGCGGTTCATCCGCGAAAAATCGCTGATATCGTCGAGGTAAACATTGGTCGCCACAACGTCCGACAAACTTAGCCCGGCTTCTTCCAGTCCATCGAGCAAGTTCCGCATCGTTTGACGCAACTGCGTCTCGACGGTCGATGCGTAGATCCCTTGCACGCCCGCGGGTCCTGGGAGGAAGGGTCCCTTCGCTGAACAATAGTACGTGTCGTCGGCCAGGACACAAGGGCTGGCGGTCGGACTTGGCTTCATATTCTTCGGCCTTACGGCGAGCCGCTTGGAAAGATCCGCAATGGCCACTCCGGTGAATTCGATCGTGTTGCCGCCCGGCAGGCTCGTCACCTGGATCGTGGCTCGCGCCGGTGTATTTCCGAATTCAAAATGCTTCGCGTAGATCTCATTCATCCGGCTGGAGGCTCCCGGCGCTTCGTACGGGTTCACGAAGACAACATGACGGAAATCCATCCCAGCCGCCGCCAATGTCTGCTTCATGTTGTCGAGCGCCAGTTGCACTTGGGCGGCTGGATCGGCAGGAACTTTGCCCGTCGCCGGCTCTGCGCCAAAGAAGCCGGACAGATAGAGCCTGTCTCCGGCCATCATGCCCGGGCTCCAGGTGAGACTCGTCGGATATCCGGCGGGCACAATCGGTTTCTTCCGGGAAAGATCACGGAACGCGACGGCCGTGATCTCGAAAGGCGTATCGGTGGGAAGTTTGAAAACGCCGACCACCGCTCGTGCCGGGGGCGCTTGAGGGAAGAATTCCTTCCAGACGCGATTCATGTCGTCGTAGTTGGCCATGTCATGGAGGTAGACGTGGCAGTATACGACGTGTTCCATCGTGAGCCCCGCCGCTTGCACGACGGCCTTCACGTTTTCGAGCGTCTGCCGCGCCTGTGCGACCGCCGTGCCGGGGATTTTGCCGTCCGGGTCGCGTGCACCCTGTCCCGAAACGTAGAGGAAGTCGCCGGCGAGAATTCCGGGGCTGTAAGGACCGACAGGCTTAATGCCCGGGGGAGCGATGACTCGCTTTTCGACGCCAAGAACCGGAAGGCTGCTGACCCCAAGCAGGACGCCCACGAGAAGCAAGACTCGGCTCATATGGATCCCTCCGGCTTGTCATCCCCGCGATGAACTTCCATTCACTTCTAGAATTTCAGCGTCAGCGACATCTGCCAGAGACGCGGGACGTCCTGGCCCGTAATCGTGCCGAAGGTGCCGCTCGTCGGAGTCGTGTTCGGCGTGGACAAATTCGGATGGTTCCAGGCGTTGATGCACTCGGCGCGATACTGCAACTGGACGCGCTCGTGAATCACAAACTTCTTGATCATCGAGAAATCCCAGCGCGCCTGCCCGTCGCCGCGCACTCCGCTGAAGCGCAGCGGCGACACGCGGATGTTGCTCGCCAGCGCCTGCGCCGAATTCTTGTTGAATCCGGCGTTGACGTTGAACCAATGATCCGGGCTGCGCTTGTCCTTGGGCAGAACCACGTCGTTGGGATTGCCGGTGAACAGTGTCCACACGTCCCCGAACGCCAGCGGAGGACCGCTCTGCCGCTGCACCACGGCGTTCCATTGCCATCCGCCGGCGATGAAATCCAGGGCCCGCGGCATCTGCCCGCCCAGGCGCCGGCCGCGCCCAAACGGCAAATCCCAGATGCTGCTCACGACAAGATGATGCGTGCGATCGAGATCCGAAATCGAGCGGTAAGGCCCTGCGTCCGTTGGATTCAGGAATTCCGTCGCCTGCATCGCTTTCGAATAGGTGTAGGCAAGCTGCAGAGTGTAGCCGTGCGAGAAGCGTTTCTCGACGCGCGTCTGCAGCGCGTGATACCAGGTATAGCCGACCGGCTGCTCCACGCTCACGCCGGTGAATTCCGGCCACGGACGCAGCAGGTTGGCGCGTGAAATGTTCGTGGTGAAGATGGGCGCCGTGCCGAAAAACGGATTGGGGAACGACTGGCTCAGAAAGTTGATCACCGTTGTGTCGCGCGACGGGCTGGTGCTCAAGTATCGCGCCGGCGTGTTGTCGAGCTGGTGCACTACTCCCAACCGCGTGCCGCGATTTCCGACATACGTGGCCTCGACCAGGAACTGCGCCTTCAACTCCTGTTGTACTCCGAAGGACCAGCGTTGCGCATAACCTCGCCGCCGCTCGGTGGGATAAAACGTCACCGCTTGTCCGAGATTCGTCGAGAGTCCTCCCACCGCGCCGCGCGGAGCGAGCAAGCCCGTGGGCAGAGGATTCGCGGTGGTGGCCACGTACGTCAGGCCGCTGTCGAGCGAGGCCTGGATCGGCGTTATCTGGGTGAAGCCCGACTGCAATCCCGCCGTCTTGTTTACGCCGGCAGTGTCGTAAAAGATGCCGTAACCGCCGCGCACGATCGTGCGTCGGAAGAGCTGATAGGCGAATCCGAAACGCGGCATGAAGTCGGTCTTGTCCGGCTCCCAATACGTGCGCGGATTGCCGTTGGCGCCCGCGAACGTCAGGCCGCCCAGCACCCGGAACTGGGCGGCCGGCAGCTCCGGAATCGGGCTGGCCGCGTAATTCGCCTGGGCCTGTGCGGCGATCGGGCTGGCTTGATCGAACGCAAAGTGGGCCACCGACCGGTCGTAGCGCTCCGTCACCGGAGCCTCATATTCATAGCGCAGCCCCAGATTCAGCGTCAGCCGCGGCGTGATGCGCCAGTCGTCCTGGATGAATACTCCGACCCACTTGTCCTGTTGCGCGTAACTGGCGGTTTGATCCAGCTCGCCGCCGGGAATCCCCAACAGAAAAGACGTCAGCTCGCCGCCGACGGTCGGCGCCGCCGAGGTGTCCATCGGTCCGCGCGTATAAGTGCTGTTGAACACAAACTGCGGCGCCGTATCGAGTTGAAAGCGGTGAAAGTTCTGGCGGTAGAGGCGAAATTCCGGTCCGAAGCGCAGATTGTGGCTGCCCATCAGGCGCGTGAACGTTCCGGCAAAGGAGTGCGTCAGGGACGACGTGCCGCCGTCGCCGCTCTCCCAGTTCCCCAATTGCGTGAGGTTGCCCACCTGCACGTTCGGAAACGTGGCCAGCGACTTGTCCACCAGGCCGGTCAACTGCGGCGAGAGTCCGAGCGTCGAGAGGTCGAATCCGCGGCTGAGCCGCTTCTCAATGAAATCGCCGAATTCCAGTCCATAGCGGAAATTCAACAGGAACGCGGAATTGAAAACGTACACGTCGTCGAAGGCCATCCCCTTGTTATGCCGGTTCAGTTGGATGCCCACCGCCGGATCGTTAGGGAACGTGTGGTTCTTGTTCTCCTCCCAGAAATCGGAGTGCAGCCGGAAGAACACGCGATGGTTGGAGTTGAAGGCGTGATCCACGCGCGCCAGATGATCCCAGGTCTTCTCGAGCGCCGATGGTGTGTAGAAATAATTGCTGCTGCCATCCTTGTTCCCGGTCTGATTCGGAAGCGGCCAGAAATTGAGAATCTTCTGCGCCACCGGATCGAGACGTGCCGTGGGAATGATGTTGCCGGCGAACGCCGTTCGCTGGAACCGTCCGCCCGACGCCGCTACCGTCGTCTTCGGATCGTAGACCTGATACTGCGTTCCAAGCGCCAGCAGCGCCGAGAGATCGCCTTGGCGCATCGCCGCGGTGGGCACCGTGCTGGTGAACGATTGCGGCACGCCGAAATTGTTGCCGCCATAGCCGTAGAACCAGAAACTCCGGTTCCGTCCGTTGTAGACCTTCGGCAGCCATACCGGCCCGCCGGCTACCAGTCCCCAGCGGTTATCGGTGTAGTGCGGAATCTTCTGGCCGGCGCGGTTTTGGAAAATGTTGGGAGCGTCGAACATGGAGTTGCGCAGGGCCCACTCCGCCTGGCCGCGAATCTGATTCGTGCCGCTCTTGGTGCTGACGTTGATCACCGACCCGGTGGTGTGTCCGGCGCCGGCGTCGAAGGCCGCCGTCTGCACCTTGAACTCGGCCACCGCCGCCGAAGGAGGAATGAAGCCGACCCGCGTGGACCCACCTTCGGCCTGGGTATTCGAAACTCCGTCCAGCGTGAATTCGTTGTTGTACTGTCCGCCGCCGTCGGTGGCGACCTGCGAGTTCTTGTTGATCGAAAACGATCCCGCCTTGGCCAGGCGCATGTCGGTGGTATTGATCACGCCCGGCGCCAGTTGCACCAGCACCATGACGCTGCCGCCGAACGTCGGCAGGTCCACGACGCGCTGTTGATCCACCACCTGGCCCAGCGCCGAGGTCGCGGTATCGAGCAGCGGCGTGTCCACGTGCACTTCCACCGATTCGCTCATTTGCCCGAGCTGCAATTCGATATTCACGTCCACGCGGTCGTTGATGCGCAGCTCGATCCCGTCACGAATGGACTGCTTGAAGCCCTGCGCCTGCGCTTGCACTTTGTAGATTCCGGGAACGAGGTAGGGCAGCACGTAGTTGCCGGATTCGTTGGTCTGCGCGGTGACCTCGATGCCGGTGGCGGCGTTGGCCGCCCGCACCTGGGCGCCGACGATCGCCGCCCCCGAAGGATCGGAGACGCGCCCTTGAATGGCGCCGCGAGTTTCTTGTGCCAGGGCCGGCAGGGCGAGCATTCCAAGTGAGAGAAGAAATTTCCAAGTCATAAGACCCTCCAGTAGACCGAGTAACGCTTGTCAAAAATGCTGTTCAACGGCGCCAAGGTCACGTCTTTCTTCTGGCCTGTCGTACGGAAGTTCAGCGGCTTGTCGGCCGGTTTGATCCACGAACTCAAGTCCGCGTCCGCTTTCTCGCGGAAAGTTGGTATCTCGATGTCGGGCACCGCCGGGACGCGATTCACCGCGCTTAAGGGCGAGCCGAACTGTTCCGTGTTCGGCGCGCCGACGCGAAGATTGGGTCCAATGATGTGGGCCTCAGTAAGTCCCTCGCCGCCCAGATCGCCCGCCAACACCAACGGCCCATAGAGGAACGCCTGCATTCCCGGATCGTCCGGAAGCGTCTCCCGGTGCAAGTGCATCGGGAGTTGCATCTCAATCTTGTCGCCCGATTTCCACGTTCGGTTCAGGGTCAAGTAACTGCCCGGGGACGCGCCGGCTTCGAGCGCTTTCCCGTTTAGCTTCACGATGGGTTGGGTCCTCAGCCAGCCTGGGATGCGCAATCGCACCGCCATCGCAGCGGACGGCGCGGCGAGCACCGTCAGCGTGGTGTCGGGCCGCTCGGGATACTTCGTTTCCTGGCGCAGCTTGAAGCTTCGCTCGGTCCAATCCAATTCGGACGGGATAAACAGGTTCACGAACAACCCGGCGGAGTCCCGCCAGTATATGCTGTCGTTCAGTTTGGAATACTCTTCCACGCCGGAACCGGTGCAGCACCAGAAGGTCTGATCCTCGGTATTAAAAGTCTTCCAAACGCCCGGGGTCAGGGAGAGGTAATACTGCGTATAGCCGGAGGCTGGACGGATCGTCCCAATCCGGTGGTTGAGCAGGGAGCGTTCGTAATAGTCGAAATACGCGGGGTCGGGATTCCAGCGATATAAGCGCCGGGCCAGCTTGAGCATGTTGTAGGCGCAGCAGCACTCCGCCGTATTCACGCTGAGCCTCAACTCGGCGGCGAGGCGCCGCGGCGGCGCCAGCCAAGCTTCGGCGTTGCTGGTGCCGGCAGTGACGTAAGATCGCGCGGTGCTCACTTCATAGAAGAAATAATCGGCCACGTCGTGGAAGCGCGTGTCGCCCGAGATGTCGTAGCGCTGTGCCGCCGCGATCACTTGCGGGATGTGCGTGTTGACGTGCAATCCCCTCAGTTCGTCGCGGCGCGCTGCCAGCGGATTCAGGAAGCTTTTCTTCTGGAAGCGGTCTCCCACCCTGGCCCAGCGATCGTTGTTGGTTATGGCCGCCAGGTTGTAGAGCGTCTCGGCCATGCCGCCGAATTCCACGGTGAGGATCTGCTGCATGTGATCCTCGGTCTTCGGCGCGGTCCAATCGTCGGCCCACTCCGACATGGCTTCGAGAACCTGGAGCGCTTGTTTGTTGCCGGCGAGCTGATACATGTCGAGCATCCCGGCCATGATCTTGTGAATGGTGTAAAACGGCGCCCAGACTCGCTGGCCTTTTTCCAAGCGATCCCACCAGGTGGCGGGAAAGGCGCTGAGATACTTCCCGCCCAGCTTCTGCTGGCACTTGGCCAGCTCCGCCACCAATTCATCGCCTTTGGTCTTGGCCTCTCGATCCCCGTTCGCGGCGAATTGCGCGCTGGCAGAGAGAAAATGTCCAACGAAATGGCCGCGAAGTTCGCTGGAGCGCTGCCCGTTTTCCGGCTGTTCCCATCCGCCCAACGGTTTGGCCGATCCCAGCGACAGTCCGGCGTTGGCGCGAAATGTGTACAGCAGACGGTCGGACGCGAGCCGCGCCATATAGCCGCGATTCCACTCCTGCGAGTCGTGGTAGACGCTGTTTGGCAGCAAACGCACCTGATGCATGGGAAAGGGCTCAGCCTTCGGGGAACCGCGCTTCCACGAGAATTCGAGCTGGCCTTCGAACGGTGGCGTGTCCGGAGCCATGGGACGCTGGAAGTTGCCGGGCGCCGGAGGAGCCTGCTGCTCGGCGCGTACTAGTCCAGCCCCTGCGCCGAGAGCCAGCGTGGAGACGAAACTCCTTCGATGCATAGGATGACCCTCTGCGCCCGTTTTATCATAAAGGGCGACAGAGTTGACAGTGAACCCTCGGTCCCCTACACTCGGACCTAGCGGGAGGGCCGAGTGGCGTCACGCACAACGGCATGTTTGCTGGCGGTCTTGTGGGCCACTGCGGCTGCGGGGCAAGTCCTTCCGATCCTTTCGAAGAACTGTTTCACCTGTCATGGCGCCGACCTGCAGCAGTCGGGTCTCGATTTGCGCAGCCGCGACTCGATGCTGAAGGGCGGCAAGCACGGCCCCGCCATTGTTCCGGGCGATGCGTCTCAAAGTCGGCTGTACCGGAGAGTGTCCGGACAGGAAGACCCGCGCATGCCGTTCGGCGGAAAGCTGAGCGACGCCGAGATCGCCGCGCTGCGCGACTGGATCAATAAGGGCGCGGTTTGGGATGCCGACGTTGCTGAAGCCCCTCAGGATGTTCAGCAGTATTGGGCTTTCCGCCAGCCGGTGCGCGCGCCGGTTCCGCGAGTGAAGAATGTCCGTAATCCAATTGACGCGTTCTTGATGCGCCAATACGAACAGAAGCATCTCACGCCCGCGCCGCCCGCCAACAAGACCACGCTGGTCCGCCGCGCTTATCTCGACCTAGCCGGCCTTCCGCCCACGCCGGAACAAGTGGCCGCCTTCGTGAACGATCCTGCTCCGGACGCGTGGGAGAAGCTGATCGAAAAGTTGCTGGCTTCGCCGGAATACGGCGAGCGCTGGGGCCGCCACTGGCTGGACGTGGCCCGTTACGCGGACTCCGCCGGTTTCGAGCACGACCACGACCACCCCACGGCCTGGCGCTATCGCGATTACGTGATCCAGTCGTTCCAGCAAGACAAGCCTTACAGCCAGTTCATCCGCGAGCAGCTCGCCGGAGACGAAATCGAGCCGGCCACCTTCGAAAGCAAGACGGCCACCGGATTCTTGCGCGCCGGCCCGCGCGTCGAGTATCGCGAGAAAGACAATCCGCAGTACCGCTACGACTACCTCGACGACATGATCGGCGCCACCTCACAGGCCTTCCTCGGCCTGACGGTGCAATGCGCGCGCTGCCACAACCACAAGTTCGATCCGATCCCGCAAACGGATTATTACCGGATGCAGGCGGTCTTCTTTCCTTACGTGGACGTGAACCACTACCTGGTTCCGGCGAACGAAGCGGCGGCTTTCACGGCCGCGCAGGAAGCGCTCGACGCCAAAGTGAAGTCGCTTCGCCAGGAAATCGCTGAGATTGAGGAACCGTACAAAGAGAAGGCTTTCCTGAAGGAAGTCGCCAAACGTTTCCCCGAGGACGCGCAGCTCGCCGTGAGGACGCCCGAAGCCCAGCGAACGCCGGGACAGAAAATGATGGCCAACCAGCTTCTTCGCGCCGTCGGTGTTCCTGCGGGTGCGATTGATCGCATGATGTCTGCACCCGACGCAGCACCTGACGCAGTCCGCGACAAGGCGCGCCGGACCGCGCTGCTGGCGCAGATCAGGGACCTCGAGAAGCAGCGCCGGCCGGAACCGCCTTACGCCATCGGCGTGACCGACGGCGATTATCGCTTTGCGCCCGACAGCTACGGCGATGAGCCCGCGCCGGGCAAAGGCGTCAAGCGCGATCCCAACCTGCAGGGCACTTTTCTGCATACCGGCGATTCGCTTTACCAGCCGCCGCCTTCCTACTTCCTGATTCGCGGCGAGCAGGACAATCGCGGGCCCGAGATGCAGCCCGGCTTCATCACCGCCGCGACTTACGGCAATCCGCCGACGGCGATTCCGCCGTCGAGCGGACACACCTCCGGACGGCGCCGCGCGCTCGCCGAGTGGATCGCTTCGCCGGAAAATCCGCTGACCGCGCGGGTCATGGTGAATCGCATCTGGCATTACCACTTCGGCCGCGGGATTGTGGCCACTCCGAGCAATTCCGGGCGAATGGGAACGTTCCCCACGCATCCCGAATTGCTGGATTGGCTGGCGACCGAGTTTGTCGCGCAGGGTTGGAGCGTCAAGCAAATGCATCGCTTGATGATGACTTCGCGCGCGTATCAAATGGCGTCGGAGTTCGAAGATGCCGGCAGCCAAAAGGCCGATCCCGAGAATCGCCTGCTCTGGAAATTCCGCATGCAGCGGCTCGATGCCGAAGCGCTGCGCGACAGCATCCTGGCGGTGAGCGGCAGGCTGAACCGCGAAGTCGGCGGGCCGCCCGTATTCCCGTCCGTGGATCGCACCGTTCTCGCCACGATGAAAAACGGCATCTGGAACACCGAAGACGAAGGACCGAAGGTCTGGCGGCGCTCGGTCTACGTCTATCGAAAGCGCGGGATGCCTTTCCCGATGTTCGAGATCTTCGATCTGCCGGACCAAAACGTCACTTGCGGCGCGCGCAACGTGTCCACCGTGCCCACGCAGGCCTTGACTCTGCTCAATGACGAGTTCGTGCTGCAGCAAGCCAAGTTTTTTGCGCAGCGCGTGATGTCCGAGGCGGGCGGCGCCATCGAACAACTGGAGCGCGCCTACCAGATCGCATTGGGACGCCGTCCGTCGCAGGAAGAAAAGCGTCTGGGCCTCGAGTTTTTGAAAACGCATTCGCTCAACGATCTGGCGCATGTGATGCTGAATCTGAACGAGTTCGTTTACATGAGGTAGGCAAGGCTATGGATTGTCCCGGCAAAAAGCCCGGCTTCGTCTCGCGGCGGAAATTTCTCTTCGAAGCCGGAGGCGGATTAAGCGGCGTCGCGCTCGCCTTCCTTCTGAATCAAGAGGGACTGCTCGCGGACACTCTTTCGCCGCTCGCTCCGCACAAGCCCCACTTTGCGCCGCGCGCGAAAGCCGTGATCTCGCTCTTCATGAGCGGCGGCGTCAGTCACGTGGACACCTTCGATCCCAAGGTCGATCTCGACCGTTATCACGGGCAGCCGCTCGAAGGGCAGGGAGAGATCGTTGTGCGCCAGGGGCATCCGGGACCGCTGATGCGCAGCCCGTTCCGCTTCCGGAAATACGGGCAATCCGGCATTGACGTTTCCGAGATCTTTCCGAACGTCGCGCAAAAAGTGGACGAGATCGCGCTGATCCGTTCCATGTACGGCAAGTCCAACGATCACGTGCTGGCGCATTACGAGCTGGCGTCGGGAATGATTCGCATGGGATTTCCGAGCCTCGGCTCCTGGGTGAGCTACGGCCTGGGCACGGAGAACCAGAGCCTGCCGGCGTTCGTGGTGATTTACGATGCGCGCGGCGGCCCGTTTGGAGGTCCGGCGAATTGGAGCGCGGGTTTCATGCCGGCCGCTTACCAGGGCACGCTTTTCCGTGCCACGGGCGATCCGATTATTGATCTGAAACCGCCCGGCGACGTCTCCCCCGAGTCGCAGCGGGCGCGACTCGATCTGCTGGCCCAGTTGAACGAACTCGACCGGCAGAAGTATCCGGCCAGCTCGGAGCTGGCGGCGCGGATTTCATCCTACGAGCTGGCGTATCGGATGCAGGGCGTCGCGCCGGAAGCGGTGGACGTGGGCCGCGAATCGGAACCCGTCAAAAAACTTTACGGCCTGGATAATCCGGTGACGGCGCCTTTCGGCCAGCAATGTTTGATGGCTCGCAGACTCGTCGAGCGGGGCGTGCGCTTCGTGCAGCTTTACCACGGCGGGCTGGGCGTGCAGGACACCGACACCTGGGACGCTCATCGCAACGTCCAGGAAAACCATTCGCAGCACGCGGCGGAAGTGGACAAGCCGATCGCCGGCTTGCTGGAGGACTTGAAGCAGACCGGGCTGCTCGATTCCACGCTGGTCGTCTGGCAGTCGGAATTCGGCCGCATGCCGATTTCGCAGCGCGGCGTGGGCCGCGATCATAATCCTGGGACGATGACCATCTGGCTGGCGGGAGCGAAGATCAAGGGCGGCCAAGTGATCGGCGCGAGCGACGAGTTTGGATACAAGGCCGCAGTCGACCCGCACTCGACCCACGACCTGCACGCGACAATCCTGCACCTGCTGGGCATGGACCACACCCGGCTGACGTACCTCTTCAACGGCCGCTTCATGCGCCTGACCGACGTCTACGGCGATCCGATCCGGCAGATAGTGGCGTAGGATTATCTGTTGCGAGCCCATTGCGAAGCGTGACGAATCCTTGCTGAACTGAGGGAGTCCCCTATCTAGAAAATCGTCTACAGCATTGGTACTCAACCACCGCTGAGATACCGGGCTCTCAGATGTTAGCTGTTCCAGGTTGAGGGACGGGAGACAGCCGCATTCGCAGTTCGTAGATGCGGACTGAAGGCGAAACACCAACAGGTCGGGCGAACAAGTCCCCGCGCCGAGTCGCTCGCAGCCGTGAACCGTCCGGTTGCACAATTGTGCTGCCGCCGGCATTTGTTGAACGCTGGTCGAACCAAAACACAAATGGACTCCTGGGCGCTGGCATTGGGAGGTCTTCTCTGAGCCACACGGGGTAGTGCGCCAACGCAATAAGTTCCTCCGATCCGACCTGATGAACCACGACAGGTGCAAAGTCGTACTTGGTAAATGCGTTGATTCCCTGCAATCGATGGATGACCGCCTCGACAGACACCTGGCACTCGCGAGCTATCGTGATGATCTCTTCGGCACCGGCACAGCTACCATCGGGAAGAGCCCTATGGAGGTACCGATCTGGTATTAGAAGGCAGCCTGCAGCTCGCTGACACGCTGCTTCCAACTTGGCGCCCCTTGGTGCCGGCTTTGGCTTCATAACACCACCACGGCGTTCAAAAAAGAAAGTGTGTGCGATTTCATGCGCGAGTGAGAACCGCTGACGTGCGCGCATACCGGGGCGGTGCATGAAGTTCTTCTGGAGATAAATACGGAAGCCATCACCGAGAGGTTGAATCACTGCTTCTGGGATCATGTCCCGCTCTTCGATGCTCGCATTGCATCGCTTCGCAAGGTCATGCAGGTCAATCGGTGGATCGACGCGCCCTGTTGCTTCGGCCTGGGCCCGAAGGAGAGCCGAAACCTGCGTTCGCCACATTTGTGCATGTTTTTCCATCCGCGCCGTGCCTAGGGCAAGTTGTGCTCGCGCCGAAGCCCGTCCAGGAACTGCAACAATTCAGCAGCTCTCCGGTCTTTCGTCGTTAAGGAGGGTGGTCGATGCTTGCCCGCTGGCGTCCCTTTAGTGCTTCGTTCGAGGTCGTTTAGAAAGGCGGTGAACGTCATTTCCTTTGCCGACGCAAGGTGGGCGTCATACCATTCGATGAGAACCGGCTCTTGTGACGAGTAATCCGTTTTCAGGAACAACCTGCATACCGCGGTGAACTGGTCGAGACGGGATGCGCCGTTCAACGGTAGGGGCGATTGGGCCGCTGCCGGCGTCCGTGGTGTCGCCCTCGACCGTACGTTCCGCGTCCGATCGGCCGCCTTCGGCATGATCTCGTCAGCAACCCGCTCGATAAGAAACCTCATCTCTTCGGCGACCTGTGGATCGTCAGTGACCTCAGGATCGCGGACGCTCTCGGTCGAAAGTTTTGACCTGATTGAGTCTAGGCGCCGCGTCAGGGAATTTGGTGTGCCGAAGTGGTCCTTAATGATCTGCGAGCCACCTCCTTTTTCTATAATCAGCCCGAGCAGCACAGCTCTCTGCGCGTGCTCTTCAGTGCTGGCCGTACCCTCTACCGTTTCGTCCCTAGCCTTCTCAAAGCATGACCAACTCGCCTTACTCGGCGAAACCAGCGCATTATACTGGGCTGCCGCCGGCCGTCCCTTCTCTGAAATATAGTGGAACCAAGCAGACTCTCTGACCGGGCCAATGATTGTATGCCTGTCGACCGTTGGCCAGATCCCCTTCACCAGAGAGTCCACTGCCCTCGACAACCCAATGGCGTCCGCGGAGTAATTCGGATGGACAAGCAATATGATCCGCCAAAGGCCCTTGTACGCGTCATTAAGTCCGGCAACCTCTTTCTTGACTGCGGAATGCTCGCCCAGTGTGACCACGTCACCCTTGTCGAGGGCTCTCGTCTCGATTCCCTTTGCTTGGCTCTTTCTAGGAGGAACATACAGTAACAAGCTGTCCTCAGGCCAGCCCGCAGCAGCGGCCATCCGACTTTCGAGATCGGCACGGCCCTTCTCGTTTTTGCGGAGAGTTTTTAGTGTATCCTGAATTCTCCGCTCGACTTCCTGGTCTTCGCTACTGCCGGGGCTGATCCTGGCATATGCGTTCCTATCGATCGTGAAACACACCTTATAGAGACTGCGGCGAGCTATTGCTTGTAGGAGGGAAATGCCGCGCAAGCATCTCGCGACCTGTTCCTTGTCCCCTTTCGCTTTCGCAAGTGCCTTCCATGCACGGTCCTGTAGCCAGAGGAGAAGAGTCTCATCACCGATCTCCGGATTCAGTAGGAAAGCGGGAAAGCACTTCTCCCGAAGGTCATCTGCGCTCATCGAATCTCTTTCAAGCTGCTCCGCTAGCGCGGTAACTTGATCGATTGCAACGTACAAGGGCTCCGGGCCGACTTCCTCTGGCTTTCCGATGAGCGTGAACACCTTCGCCAGCATCGCCGAAGCAGCTACTTTTGTCTTGTGATAGTAGATTACCTCCGCGAATCGGAAGCGCTGGCGGACGAGTTCTACCACACCCGTACAGGTGTCAAGGCGAGGCTTGCCGCGCCTGTCTTCTAACGCCAACGCCATTCGAAACAAGCCATTGCCAGTCTTACCTACATAGAAACGCGACGCCACTCGGTCGTCACGTAGGACATCGAGACCAACATTGCTAGGATCTCTCCTAAGGTAGTCCAGATAGTCGGCGCAAATCGTATTCCCGACTATGTCGGCCATATATGGGAAGAAAGTTCGCCCTTCGGTGTTGAGCAAGGCCTCTTTCAGAATCCGTATGAAAGGGATTGTCGCCTCATCGCTGCGCTCAACCACGTCTTTGAAGGAGAGCCGGTCGCCGTCACTGACACTCTCCTTATGCAAGCATATCAACATCACGGATTGCCATGCCTGCTCCCCGTCGAGCTCGAGCAGGCGAAACGACTCAGGCAGTAGATTCTTGTCCCGAAAAACACGCCGAATCTCGGAATCTAAGCCGTCCGCCGCTTTACACCACAGGTAAGCAATGCGGGGTGATGCGAAGTCGTCGTGCTTGGCGTAGATCCCGTCAAACTCGTCTTCGAGAGTATGGCCAAGGGGAACGTGACCGATATCGTGCAAAACTGCTGCCCACCGAACAAGATGCCTCAACACATCCCAACGAACCTCGGTTGGAGCGACCCCAGGTCCTTTCGGTAGAAAGTCCGCTGGCTCGGCCGCGCCTCGGGGAAGGTCCCCGGCATCGGTGTAATTCCGCCGCAACAGTTCAACCAACCGGTCGGCGACGTGATAGGCTCCCATTACGTGACTGAGTCGCGTGTGGGTTCCGCCGCGATAGACAAGATGCGCAAATCCTAACTGGTAAATCCTTCCAAGTCGTTGAAGCGCAGGCGTATTCAGCAATGCGACTGCTAGTGGATCAAAGCGAACGTCGCCGTGGATTTGGTCCCGATGAGTGATTGTCTTCATTCTGCTGACTCCTATCAACGACAACCCGCCACTCCGCTATTGTACTCCTTTGGCGTCCGTGCGCCACGCTCGGAGGAACTTCGGGCACACGCTGCCTCCTCGTCGAGTTACGCTCCTCTTTTCCCAGCAGGGTGTGCGCGCATCAGAAAGGGAATGCTGGCGGGAGGTCGAGTTCACCCGATATGTTGTTCTGAGGGCTCAAGGCGAACGGTTCCGGCGTAACGCTGAGGCACGAATGACACTCGCACGAAACAGGGGCGCGCATTAGGCGGACACCCGCTACTACACGCAGACATTGGTCCCGTGCTATGGTCTGGAAGGGGGTTCTGTCGCGGAATCTCGATACAGATTCCCTAGCCGGGATTCCTCAAGATCACAAAGGGCCATCTGTTTCGCACGTCGTCGGAGGAGAGATGGAGTCAAGAACAACGGTACTCTTCGTCCATGGTATTCGGAGCAAAGCGGATGTTTGGAAGAGGATGGTTCAATGCATGGAGGAAGACGAAGAGATAAAGGGCACTCACATGCCCTGTGTCTGGAGCTACCCTTCGCGGTCCTTTGACCTGACGATCGTCCCGCGGTTTCCGTATGTCGTGCAATCCTTGCCGGACATAGCAGAAACTGCGAACCTTTTGCTTACTCGACTTCGAAGTTCGAATGAATACGGCCCTCCCGATGCGCCGCTTGTGCTCGTTGGACACAGCATGGGTGGGCTCGTCATTCTCAAGCTGATTGTCGACCTACTCGCGGATCCGGAAACGCCAGCACTGCTGTCCCGAATCGCAGGCATCGTGTTGTACGCGACTCCAACCAACGGAGCAGACTTTGCGAGACTTCTCGCGGTCAACCGTCAGACACAACAACTCCATCGTGGCTCACAGTTCTTGAGCAACGTTCAACACGAGTGGTTTCGGCGCGTCTTGCTTGTGCGGCCAGACGATGCGCCCGAGGAAGGTCGACGGTATTTCCCTGTTACCGCCGTCGTTGCAGCCCAAGATGCGATTGTTACTGGCGAAAGTGTAAGGTGGCTATACGACGACACCGAGTCGGTCCCGGGGGACCATTCCACCATCATCAGTCCCGACAACACAAAGGATGTTCGCTATACAGTCCTGCGCAGTCGCCTCCTACGTCCAAGGGTTCCTAAGCCCTCCGTAACCACTTTGGACTCCAAAGAGTCCATTGGCAAGAAACTGGCTGCCGTTCTCCTGGCCTCCTCACACAAGCCGAAGCGGTTGTATCAAACGTACATGAACAATAATCCGATCGGGACAGGAATGGACGTGGCGAGCCGCCTTGCAGGGAACCACACAAAACTGTGTCGGGTGATCGCAATTTCTAAGCCAGCCGATATCTACTTCGCGTCGCATTCGTTAGAGCTCACAAGATCGCTACATACTCCTCACGTGGACGTCAAGGTGTTCATAGCAGCCCAGATCAGCAACCTTCGACCGACGTTCGCCAACTACACCGTGTGTGATAACGAGAGCATTATCAGTTTCCCGATTGATACGGGACAGATCATTGACGACCTGTCTCGTCCACATGACAAGAGCCCAATTGACGGGTATTCTTCAGGTATCTACATCAAGCACCGCCGTGTTTCTGACCTGCTAGTAGATTACATCGTCCGCCTTGGATCGAATATCGACCGTCATCTTCAGCGTCAAAGGATGACAAGTGCAGAAGTCATCCAGCATGCGAAATACCAATTTTGGCATGGATCAGAGGCCCAGCAGCCTACACCGAAGAGTCGGGCGTTATACCTGTATGGCGTGGCCTCTGTAATCAAGACCGAGATTCTATCCTCGCCAATAGGCCACGAGATTCGCTATGTTGGCGTACTCGGCAGCGTGGCA
>CAZRND010000068.1:0-13540 GCA_964601345.1 uncultured Acidobacteriota bacterium
AATGAGGGAAGTCAAAGGGGTGGGCCTGTGGCGCAGTTGGGGGCGCGCCTGACTGGCAGTCAGGAGGTCGCCGGTTCGAACCCGGCCAGGTCCACCACTCTTATCTTTCCCGTCGAAGCGAATTGGTAGAACGTGCTCTGCGAAGGCCAGGGTACCCCCTTGCGGTCTCCCTGGCCAACTCGATGACGCTTGCGTTGTGGACTCCAACCGTGCTTTAATATTAGTGAACATGTTCACTGAAAAGGCCAAACCGAGAAAACGGGGGCGTCCGCCAGGGCAGACGGCACAAGGCGCTGAGACCAGAGACCGCTTGTACGCCACCGCTATGGGACTGATCACGCGCCGCGGATACCAGGGGACGACCCTTCGGGAGATTGCCAAACAGGCGAATATCAGCGTCGGGCTGCTGTATCGCTACTTCCCGAGTAAACAGGCGCTCATCCTCGCCTTCTACGACGAGCTTTCGGCCGGCTTCGCGCGTCAAGCTGGGAACATGCACCCGGGACGCTGGCGCGACCGCTTTATCTTCGCGCTTACGACCAGCCTTCATTCGCTCGAGGCGCACCGGGTAGCGCTGCAGGCACTGGCGCCGGTCTTGGTCGGGGATCCAGACGAGGGTGTGTTCTCGGAGCGCACGGCCTTTTCGCGTCAGCGCGTCCAGCCCGTATTCGAGGACGCAGTCGTGGGGGCGACCGACGCGCCGAAACAACCGCTCGCTGCAGCTCTCGGCCGGCTTCTGTACCTTGTTCACCTAGCCGTCCTCTTGTGGTGGCTTTTCGATAAGAGCCCGCGCCAACGCGCGACGTCGGCGCTCGTCTCGTTGACGGAGCAGCTCTTACCTTCTGGGGCTCTCGCGCTTCGTGTGCCGCCCGTTCGGCGATTCGTGATCGCGGTCGATGAATTGATACGAGAAGCGCTGTTCGGCAGTCCGGTTTCGGCCTGAGGCCTTGACGATGGAATACGGTTCGCAGCCATGAGCATTTATCATTTCGCTCCATTCGAGTGGCCACATTGGGCGCAGATGTGGACCCTGGCCATGGCCATCTACATCGGTTGTAAGTGGCTGACGTGGCAGATGACGCCGGTTCGCTACGTTCCGGTTTGGAAGCACGGCGCCTATCTGCTCGCTTGGCCGGGGATGGACGCGGCGAGCTTTCTCGAAGAAGGGCCACGCTCGAATCCTTCGCAGTGTCGCTCGAAGGAATGGCTCGTAGCGACGGGGAAGCTCATGTTCGGCGTGGCGCTGCTGTTCGGAGCTGCTCGAATGATTCCTCCGCAACACGCGTACCTCGCGGGGTGGATCGGAATGATCGGGATCGTGTTGATCCTGCATTTCGGGATGTTTCATCTGCTCTCGTGTACCTGGCGAAGTCTCGGCGTGCAGGCGCGTCCTCTGATGAACAGGCCGTTGGCGTCAACGAGCCTCGGCGAATTCTGGGGCCGACGTTGGAACATCGCGTTCAGGGACCTGACGTACCGGTTTCTCTTTCGTCCGTGTGCGTCGTGGTTTGGACCGCGTTGGGGCATCCTGGCTGGATTTCTATTTAGCGGCGCTATCCACGATTTCGTCATCTCCGTTCCAGCTCGGGGAGGGTACGGTGGTCCGACCGTATTTTTTGCCATCCAGGGCGCGGCGATTGTGGTTGAGCGCAGCGCGTTCGGCCGTCAGATGGGACTCAGTTCCGGATGGTCCGGCCGATTGTTCGCGGCCGTTGTATTACTCGCGCCCGCGGGCCTACTGTTCCACCGTCCGTTCGTCATAGGAATCATCATGCCGTTCATGCGGGTATTGGGAGCAATCTAATGGATGCGCTGCTCACACGTCTGATCTTCATTGCCGGCGTTGGACAATTGGGTGTCCTGATTGCGTCAGCTCTTGTTCCGTTCCGTTTGAACTGGCGCAACGAGTTGCGCGGCTTGTCACGGCTCCACCGGCAGATGTACTGGGTCTACGGCGGCTACGTGGTGTTGTCGATCCTTGCCTTCGCGACGCTGAGCATCTTCAACTCGCGCGAGCTGGCGAGCGGGAGCGGCCTCGCTCGCGGATTCTGCGCATACGTCGCGGTGTTCTGGGGGATTCGCGTTGCGCTGCAGGCGGTCTTCGACGTCAAAGAGCATTTGACGGCTTGGTGGCTCAGGGCTGGATACTTCGCGTTGACGCTAATGTTTGCGGGGTTCACGATCGTTTACGCTTGGGCGGCCTTGCCGTCGAGTGTGCGAGGGCGCATATGAGCGGCGGTGTGGCGCGCCTTCCGTCGTTCGAGACCCTGGGCCGCGATCTGCTCGCGGTGCATCCCTGGCGGCGCGCAGTTTCGCTCGCGACTCCGTTTATACTGACAACAGCCTTCTTTCTCTTTGCAGTCAAGGGACTGTGGATAGCGTCGTTCGTTTGCACGATGTTCTTGACCTTCTTTACCTACGGATCGATCTCTCACGACCTGGTGCATCGAACGCTGCGGCTGCCGCCCGCGCTCAATGAGGTGCTTCTTTGCGCCATCGAGTTGATAGCGTTTCGCAGTGGACACGCGTACAGACTTGCGCATCTCAATCACCATGCGCGTTTCCCGGCAGCCGACGATCTCGAAGGAGCGGCAGCAGGTATGACATGGTGGCGCGCTCTTCTCGACGGCGTCACGCTTCAGCCGCGGCTCTTGTTCTTCGCCTTCCGACGCGGGCGGGATCGTTCCTGGATCGTCGGCGAGGCGTTCGCAGTCTTTGTGCTGCTCGGCGCTGCCCTCGCAGCGATTCCCCGGACGATTGCGCCGGTGACTTACGCCGCGCTCATGATTCTCGGAAGCTGGGTCTTTCCCCTCATGACTTCATTCATCCCGGACGATCCAACGGGGGAAACAGAGTTGACCCGGACCCGGCTCTTTCGCGGCCGAGTCCTCTCGATCGTGGCGCTGGAGCACTTGTATCATCTCGAACATCACCTCTATCCGCAGGTACCGCACCACAACTGGCCGGAACTCGCGCGCCGGCTGGATCCATATTTTGCGCGGGCTGGGGTGCAACCGTTGAGGCTCTTCTTTTGACACACCGCGATCGGGGCTTTCTGGAGACGTCGATGGGCGATGGACGGTCGCTGTTGGTCCTCTCGGCCGTCCTTCTTGTGGAAAGCGGGGCCTTCGCCATCTTTCAGGCAGCGACTGGCAATTTCCTGCCGCATGACACGGTGTACCTTGGCATGACTGCGAGCGAGCTCTGCGCCAGGCAAGGCTGCCGGATTCTGCATTTTATGATTCACGACCGCGTCTCGTTCGGCGGGGTCCTCGTCGCCATCGGTGTGCTCTACCTGTGGTTGTCGTTATTCCCGTTACGCCGGAGGGAATCGTGGGCGTGGTGGGCGCTCGCGTTCAGTAGTTTGACCGGGTTTCTGAGTTTTCTGTCCTATCTCGGATACGGGTACCTCGACACGTGGCACGGCGCTGCCACGCTGGCGCTGGCGCCATTGTTCGTCGTGGGCTTGGCTCGGACACGTCGACTGCGCCGCAATACGGTCGCGCCCAATTTGGTCGATCTGCGTTCTGGTCGCGGACTCGGCCGCGCGCTCCTTTTGCTGTCGAGCATCGGGATCAGCGCGGCCGGTTTGACGATCACGATCGTGGGAATGACAAGCGTGTTCGTGCCGCAGGACTTGGAATTCATCGGCATGACGCGCGCAGCGGTCAGCGCAATCAACCCGCATCTCGTACCGCTGATCGCGCACGTATCGCGGGGTTTTGGGCGGCGTGTTTTTGAGTTTCGGTGTGGCAATGTTGGCTTGCGTACGATATGCGCGTCCGTCACGGTCGTGGCGGCAGGCATTAACAAGCGCGGGAGTCGCCGGATTCGGTGCAGCAGTCGGCGTGCATCCGGCGATTGGCTATCTGAGCGTCACGCATCTGGGGCCGGCCGTTTTCGGGTGCTTCGTGTTCGCGGCCGGTCTGGCATTGGCTGCTCTGGATTCTGGCGCCCCGCCAAGCTAGTCTAATCGACCGGACCGCTGTTGATGGTCGCCGTGGCGCGCCACTCTCTCCGAAACAAGTTGCTCTCGTCCACATAGTAATGGTAGTTGCCGGTGATTCCGTCCGCCTGCGGATCGGCCGTCATTGTAAAGAGCTGCGCCTTCATCTTTTTTTTCTTCTTTTTCTTCTTGCCGCCCGCCGGGGGCGACCCCACCGGACTGTACGTAAATGTGTATCCGGCTTTCACTCCGTCGGCCAGGTCGGCGGGGATCAGGTCTGCCGCGGTGTCGTCGGCCGGCGCACCCCCTGCAGGCGGGCCCAGCTCAGCGAGCGTGTCCGAGAAACCCACGTCATAAGTGGAGAAGTAAATGTACTCGGCGTTTTGGATTGTCCTCATATGGGTGAGGGCCACGGCTTCATTGGCGGCGATCCGCGCCTGCAGAACGTAGGTAATGGAAATCGACGAGAGCGCCAGGATGATGGCGACCACCACCAGCAACTCGATCAGGGAAAAACCCTTCCGCCGCTTGCTAACGTTTGCGAGTTTCATCGGGCTCCGGCGCCACATGGATTGGTTTGTCGTCGCTTAGCCGGACGGTCCGCGAATACCGGAAGCCGGCTGGCTGCTTCTCCAACACGACGCAAATATTGCGTTTGCGGTAATACAGAATTAGCTCCGTGCTTTCTTCGTCGTCCGCGGTCGCTTCCCGATCCGGCGGGCCTAGAAACCGTACGACGCCGACCCGGTCGGTGATCGCCGAAAACGGCATCGTGGAAAAGACCTCCTCCTTGCCTGCGGAGGCTCTAGTCATGGCGCGTTGTACCCGGTCCGGGGCGGGCGACATCTTGTTGATAACGAACCAGGAGACAAAAAATACCGCGACGATGATCGCGACGCCGACCGCCACCGTTATCCCCTTGCGCTCGAACGACAGCAGTTTACTGAGCGGTTTCGGCGGGTCGACCTTGGTGTACGTCAGCTTGTTGTTGCAGGAACAATAGAACGTGCCGGAGCGCATCTTGGAGCGCACCAGCACAACGGCATGGCATTTGTCGCACCGGAGTCCGGCGCGGAAATCTCTGGTATCGGAATCGAGATAGGTCAGCTTGGTGCAGGCCCAGCACGCGAACAGAATCCCTTTCTCCTCGTGGACGACGCCCTCGCGGCAGAACATTGTGTTCCCGCAGTGCAGGCAGGTGGTCTGGCATACCTGCAGCTCGCACTCGCCGCCCGAGCCTTGGATAATCTTGCGCGCGTCCTCGGCTGTCTGCGGGTCGAGGTTCTCGGCCAGGATCCCCGGCAAGCGGTTCATGACGTGCTCGAGCTGGTCGGCAGGCACGATGTCGTGCTCCGCCAAGACCATGCCCAAGCGTTGCCGGCTGCTGCCCCCGCCGAGCGTGGTTATTTTGATGTCATACGCGCACAAGCCAATCGGTTTGACCTGTGCCTGCTCTGGCTTCACAGTGAATCCCCTCGATTGATCCTAACCTCTTCCCTTACGCGAACGCAATTCCAATGAGCGCTGCCTGCTCGATGGCGTGGGCTTTGCCGGATCCCGTTGCCGGGCTCGCGCTGGCGGATCGCTTGACCGAACGCACCGGAAGCGAGCCGGCCGCGCGCTCGATGCGTGGCAGGACGAAGAAGAGCGCGCCCATGTTGGCGGGCTCTTCCTGCACCCACACGACGTCCCGCGCCGCGCCGTGACGCGCGATCTCGGCGGCGAGCTCCGTCTCGGGGAAGGGATAAATTTTCTCCAGCAGGACGATCGCCGTCTTGGAGTCCCCGCGCTTTTCCCGCTCGGCGCGCAATTCGTGGCCGATTTTTCCGGAGCAGACCAGGATGCGCGCCGCCTCGCCCACACTCTCGTCCGGCAACACCGGCAGAAATCGCGGCCGCGTCAATTCCGTGAGCGGCGAAATCGCGCGCGGATGCCGCAGCATTCCCTTTGGCGTGAAAACGACGAGAGGCTTGCGCCACTTACGCAACGCCTGCCGCCGCAGCAGATGAAAATACTGCGCGGCTGTGGACGGCTGCGCCACCTGCATGTTGTCTTCGGCGCACAGTTGCAGGAAGCGCTCGAGGCGCGCGCTCGAATGCTCCGGTCCCTGGCCCTCGTAGCCGTGCGGCAGCAGCATGACCAAGCCGGAGAGCAGCCCCCACTTGTCCTCGGCGGCACTCACGAATTGGTCGATGACGATCTGCGCGCCGTTCACGAAATCTCCGAACTGCGCCTCCCACAGCACCAGCGCCTCCGGAAAATCGCGGCTGAAGCCGTACTCGAACCCGAGGGCAGCGGCCTCGGAGAGGCAGGTGTCATAGACCTCGAAAATGCCTTGTCCCGGACGAAGATCGCAAAGCGGGATGTGCTCGGCCTCCGTCTGCGTGTCCACCAGCACCGACTGCCGCTGGTTGAACGTGCCGCGGCGGCTGTCTTCGCCGGCGAGCCTGACGCGCGTGCCGTCCCACAGCAGCGTTCCGAACGCCAGCGCCTCGGCCATACCCCAGTCGAGGGAGCGGTGGTTCGCGAGCATTTCCTTCCGCTCCTCGAGCATCCGTTTGACCTTGGGATGAATGTGGAGATCGGCCGGGTACGATGTGATTCTGTTACCGACTTCCTGAAGCCGGTCGAGGCTCACGCCGGTGTCGACTTCAAGAGATGCCTCGTATGCGCCTCCGCGGAAAGCCGACCAGTAGTCGGGAAGCTGCCGGAGCGAGGGAGCCGTCTGCATGCTCCGAGCCTCCGCTTGCCCGTCGTCGAGACGCCGGCGCACGGCCTGCTGCATCGCCGCAACGTTGTCCCAATCGTGACCGATCGTCTGCGCATAGGACTTCCACAGCAGCGGCAAGTTCTGGATTTTGCGGTAGAGAATCGGTTGCGTGATCGTCGGGTCGTCCACTTCGCTGTGCCCGTGCCGGCGGTAGCCGATGAGATCGACGACCGCGTCGCTCCAGAAGGTGTAGCGATACTCCAGAGCGATGCGCGCGGCCCGCACGACGGCTTCGGGATCCTCGCCGTTCACGTGAAACACCGGAACCTCCTGGCGCTTGGCGAGATCGCTCGAGAAGCGCGCCGAGTGCAGCGCGCCGGGCGTGGTGGTGAATCCGATCAGGTTGTTGACGATCACATGAATCGTCCCGCCCACGGAGAATCCGTGAAGGTCGGCGAGGTTCAGCGTCTCGGCGGTAATCCCTTGTCCGGCGAAAGCGGCGTCGCCGTGAATCGTGATGGGAACCAGCGATGCGCGCCCTTCCGCGCCGAAGTGCTCCTGCTTGGCGCGGGCCCGGCCCATCGCCACGGGGTTCACCGCCTCCAGGTGGCTGGCGTTCGAGACCAGCGAGATCCGAACCGGTCCACGCTGGCGAGCCAGGAAATCTCCCGTCGCGCCGTTGTGATACTTCACGTCACCCGCGCCGAGAATCCGGCGGGGATCGACGTCCTCGAATCCGGCGAAGATGTCCGCGGGATTCTTGCCGAGCACGTTGACCATGACGTTGATGCGCCCGCGATGGCTCATCGCCAGGACCGCCTGCCGCGCCCCGCGCTCCGCCGCTCCTTCCAGAATCTCATCGAGCAACGGAATGAGGGCCGTCGCTCCTTCGAGAGAATAACGCTTCGCGCCGAGATAGCGAGTCTGGGTGACCTGCTCGAAGGTCTCCGCTTCGATCAGGCGCCGAAGAATGCGGATGCGGTCGGGAGCCGTGGGCGCCGATTCCATGCGCGCCGCCACCCACTCCGCCCGCTGCGGAGACAGGTGCATGAACTCCGCGCCGATCGAGCCGCAGTAGATTTCGCGCGCCGGGTCCGACACGCCGTCGAGATCGGGGTGCGCCTGCGGCTTCAGCCGGTCGAGAGAATCCAGGTTCGCCTGAAGATAGCCCCACCGCCGGAAGGCGTCACGGATCATCGATACATCTTACTGGAAGTTGCGCGGACTATTCGTAGCCCAGCGTGGGGTAATCCCGCTGTCCGGAGGGCGCATCGGCCGGCGTGTAAGCCAGACCGTTCGGAGCCCGCTCGGCCGGGGTCGGCCGCTTCGGTTCGGGCGCGCGCTCGGTCGGTTTTGGGTCGGTCGTATTCACAAGTCTATTAAGCGGCCAATCCAGGGGAAAGTAAAATCGAAAAGCATTATGGCCGCGATAATTTCGAGTTATCAGCGGCGGCATTCAGCAGATTTCGCATCGGCAGGATTATCACGAACTCGACCAACGCTTTGGGCCGGGTGGCCCGGCCGAGCAGGGCCAGCTTTTCTTCCTTCCACTTCGCCGGCGCGCCTTTGCCTACGTAGGACATCGCGTCGAGACCGGCCTGGCCGAGCGCGGCGAGGTCCGCCGCGAGCGGCCTCGCCTCCGCGAACGTCGCCGACCGGTTCATGGACTCTTCGAGCGCGGGGCCAAGATCGCGCCACTTCGTAAATGTCGCCGTGAGTTCCTCGCGATGCGCCCCGGCAACAAGAAAACCTTGCACCATCAGGTCAAGCCAACGGCCGTCGCTGCTCTCGGGGCGCGCCGCGTCAACGAGGTGGGTCAGCGGCGTCTGCTGCGTGGGCTTCGAGCGCGAGCGCCCGCCGAAATCCACCGGTTTGATCCATTTCATCAGCTCGCGCAGGGGCTCGATATTCGCCGATCCCGTCATGCGCCGCAGGAGCATGTCCTGATTCTTCGCGTGGGTCAGTCCCAGCGCCTCGAGTTCGACGCTGACCACCGCCAGGCGCCGGTACATGTCGTCGGCGTCGGTCACTTCGCGCGGCGACCAGAGCCGTTCGGCGATCGCGGCCATCCGCGGCCATATGCGCGAGTCGATCGTCTCCGGTCCCACGTGCTCGGCCCACATGCACGCCTCGCCGCCAAGAATCCGCGCCGCCTGTTGCTCGTCGAGGCCGCTGTCGGGCGCCAGCGGATCGACGCCGTAATGCCGCGCGGCGGGCAGGATGTGGTCCAGGTAATAGCCGAAGGAGAGGATGCCCGAGTACCCCTTCTTCGCGCCCTCGACCAGCGACGCCTGCCCGCGCCACGACTGGACCACGATGCTGGAGGGCAGGTCGGGATGGAAGATTTCATCCCAGCCAATCATCTTCTTGCCGTGCTTCTGAAGAATCTGCAGCACCCGCCGGTTGAAGTAAGCCTGCAGGGCGTGATTGTCCTTCAGGCCCTGCTCCTTCATGAAGGCCTGAATCTTCGGATTCGAGTTCCACTGCCGGCCGTTGTTCTCGTCGCCGCCGATGTGCATGTAGGCGTCGGGGAAGAGCGCCGCCATCTCGCCGAAAAATCCGTCGAGGAATTGATACACCTCTTCGCGGGTCGGATCGAAGGTGGGATCGAAGACGCCGAACTTGCGCTCGATCTGGTAAGGGCCGGGCGCGCTGGCGAATTCCGGATACCCAACGAGCCAGCTCGTGGCGTGGCCGGGCAGATCGAACTCGGGCACCACGCGAATGCCGCGCTCGCGCGCATATGCGACCACGTCGCGGATCTGATCCTGCGTGTAGTACAGGCCGTCCGAGCCCATCTGATGGAGCTTCGGATACTTCAAGCTCTCGACGCGGAAGCCCTGATCTTCGCTCAAGTGCCAGTGAAGGACGTTGAGCTTCACCACGGCCATGCCGTCGAGATTGCGCTTGATCACCTCGACCGGCTCCCAGTGGCGGCAGACGTCGATGAGCAATCCACGCCACGGGAATCTTGGTTTGTCGCGAATCACAACGATCGGCAGGTAGTAGCCGTCTTTGTCGGCACTGACGAGCTGATAGAAAGTTTCGAGGCCCCGCAGTGCACCGACGACGGTCGGCGCTTTCATCTGCGCCCCTTGCGGAGTGATCTCGAGCGTATAGGACTCGTCTTCGTCACCAGCTCTTTGCACTTCGATTGCGAGCGTGGCTTCGCTTGGACCGGTGAGTCCCGTGCGACCGTCAATGCGCCGGCTAATGCGGTTGATCGCGCCTTGCAGCCGTGCGTCGGAGAAGGCAGTGACTTTGACCTGAACGGAGCCTTGAATAGCCAGCCGCCCGGCACGGAAGTCCACAAATTGGGGAACAGGGAGCAAATCGGCCGCCAGCGCCGGAATCGTTAGAAGTATGAAAGCCGTCAGTCGAACCATGCCGGATTATAAACCGGAAAAATCAGTTCTCGGTGGGAGTCCTTTCCATGCGATCCACGACCAGGACTTCAATGGGCGCCTTGCGCGGTTCGAGTCTCAAGCCTAGTTGTTCCATCACGGCCGTGAAGATGGATGGGCCTTCGGGACGGTCGGTGCGCTCCGCTTCTTTCTCGGCAAACGTCCCTTTCATGGAGAGAGCCGGGTCCGGCACAAAATCCAAAGTCAGATCGTACCGGCCGTTCAAGCCCGTCATATCCACCACCGGACGCCCAGCCCAGTAGGAGAGCGACGCCGCCAAGCCTGACATCTTGATCCGTTGTGCCTCCATATGCCCGCGTCCGGATTTCGTCGAGCTTCCATCTTCCGTGCTGGCCGACTCGCGGAACTTCGGACCGTTCTTGCCAACAGTGAGCGCGTAAACGGAAAACTCTCTCGTCTCACGGTGCACTTCCAGCTTGAACCTCTCCTTGAGAAGCGTTTGCAGCATCTGGGGAGCTTGGCTCCGATCGGCATTTGGGGGAAGCGTAGCGACGATGTCAAATCTCGCCGAGTTGATCCACTCGGGACCGGAGAGCTGGTAGTCGCGCAATTCATAGGCGTTGATGATGCAGTTCCTCAGAGTGGCTCCGTTGTATACGATCCGTCCCCGGTCGCCGCGCATAGTGGTGCCTTGAACATCCGGCGGGGTCGGCTTGATGGATGCAGCGTCAAACGCAAGGGTTTGTATCGCCAGCAGTGCGCTCAGAAGTTTCACCATGCTTAGTTTAGACGCGCCAAAGCCGCAGGGGTCATGGCCTTTCCGTGCTAAGTTAGGTGACGGTATGAAACTAATCCTCCTGATTCTGTGTTTCTGTCTCACTGCAGCGGCCGCGGACACCGATTTCGAAAAGCGCGTCGAGCACGGTTACGCCAAGAGCGGCGACGTGAAGATTCACTACGCCTCGCTCGGCAAAGGGCCGCTGATGGTGATGATCCACGGCTTCCCGGACTTCTGGTACACGTGGCGCGATCAGATGTCCGCGCTCTCGGCGAACTATCACTGCGTGGCCATCGACCAGCGCGGATACAACCTCAGCGACAAGCCTGCCGGCGTCGAGAATTACGACATCCGGCTGCTGGTCGGCGACGTCGAAGCTGTCGTCCGGCACTTCAAGGCCGAAAAGGCCGTCATCGTCGGTCACGATTGGGGCGGCATCGTCGCCTGGACCTTCGCCATGATGCATCCGGACATGACCGAGAAGCTCATCATCCTGAACCTGCCGCATCCGCGCGGACTCTCGCGCGAGCTGGCCCACAATCCCGAACAGCAGAAGAACAGCCAGTACGCGCGGAACTTCCAGCAACCGGATGCCGCTCAGAAGGTTACGCCTGAAATGCTCACCTTTTGGGTGAAGGATCCCGCGGCCAAAGAAAAGTATCTCGAAGCCCTTAAGCGCTCCGACATGGAAGCAATGCTCAACTACTACAAACGCAACTATCCTCGGGAACCTTACAAGGAAGACACCTCGCCGCTCGTCAAGGTGAAGCCGCCGGTGCTGATGATCCATGGACTCAAGGACACGGCGCTCCTCGCCGGCGCGCTGAACAACACCTGGGAGTGGCTCGAAAGCGACCTGACGCTGGTGACCATCCCGAACTCCGGGCATTTCGTGCAGCAGGACGCCTCGGAACTCGTCACGCGCTCGATGAAAATGTGGCTGGCCCGATAGCCATTTGATACACTTCGCCCATGCAAAGAATCGCATTGTGGCTGTTGCTCGCCTTGGCCGTGTCTCCGAAAGCTCCCGTGACCCGCACCGATAACGTGAAGGAGACGCTGCACGGCGTCGAAATCACCGATCCTTACCGTTGGCTCGAAGACCAGAACAGTCCCGAGACGCGCGCCTGGATCGACAAGCAGAACGAGTACAGCCAGGCCGTCTTCAAAGCTCAGCCGGGACGCGAGTCACTCCGGCAGCGCGTGACGGAGCTGAACAAGATCGACGCGATCGGCGCGCCGACCGAGCGCGGCGGCCGCTATTTCTTCTCGAAGCGCGCGGCGGAACAGGATCTCTCCATCGTTTACGTGCGCAAGGGCCTCGACGGCAAGGACGAAGTGCTGCTCGATCCGCATCCGCTCAGTCCCGATCACACGACGTCGATCGTTCCGATGGGCATCTCGAAAGACGGCTCCGTCTTCGTCTACGGCGTTCGCAAGGGCGGCGAAGACGAAGTGACCGCGCACTTGATGGACGTCGAGTCTCGCCAAGACCTCTCCGACCGCTTCGGACGCGCCCGCTATAGCGGATTCTCGATGATGCCCGACAAGAGCGGCCTTTATTATTCGATCCTCAACAAGGAGGGATCGCGCGCCTACTACCACAAGCTGGGAACGGACAGCGCCGGCGACAAGGAAATCTTCGGCAAGGGCTATGGACCGCAGCAGTCGGTCGGCGTGCGAAATTCGGAGGACGGCCGCTATCTGCTCTACACGGTCTTTACCGGGTCGGCCGGATCGAAGAGCGAAGTGTACGTCCAGAATCTGGCCAAGAACGGCCCCATCGTCACCATCGTGAAGGATGTCGAAGCCAGCTTCATTCCCGCGATCGTGGACGATCGCATGTTCATACGCACCGACTGGAAGGCGCCCAAGGGGCGGATCATGATGGTGGACCTCAACCATCCCGAGCGCGAGAACTGGAAGGAAATCATCCCCGAGTCGGAATCCGTCATCGAAGGATTCTCGACTATTGGCGGCAAGCTCTTCCTGAACTATGGCAAGAACGCCAGCACGCAGATCAAAGTTTTCGACGACAAGGGCAAGTACCTGCGCGACGTCTCGCTGCCGGGGCTCGGCTCGGGCGGGATCAGCGGGCGCTGGGAGAGCAACGAAGCTTGGCTGGCGTTCTCGTCCTTCCATGTGCCGGCCACTCGATATCGCTACGACGTGGTGAAGGACACGCGAACCGTCTGGTCGCAACTGAAGATTCCGGTCAAGAGCGAGGACTTCGAGGTCAAGCAAGTCTGGTATGAATCGAAGGACAAGACGAGAATCCCCATGTTCCTGGTGCACGCCAAGGGCATCAAGCTCGACGGCTCGCATCCCACTTACCTAACCGGCTACGGCGGATTCAACGTCAGCGAAACGCCGTCGTTCTCAGAAACCGCCATCATATGGGCGGAGCGCGGCGGAGTCTACGCGCTGCCCAACCTTCGCGGGGGAGGGGAATTCGGCGAAGATTGGCACAAGGCCGGGATGTTCGAGAAGAAGCAGAACGTCTTCGACGATTTCATCGCCGCCGCCGAGTGGCTCATCAAGAACAAGTACACCTCGCCCTCGCACCTGGCGATCAGCGGAGGATCGAACGGCGGATTGCTCGTAGGCGCGGCGGTGACGCAACGTCCCGACCTGTTCCAGGCGGTGATGTGCTCTTTCCCGCTGCTCGACATGGTGCGCTATCACAAGTTTCTGATCGCGCGGCTTTGGGTTCCTGAATACGGCTCCGCTGACGATCCGAA
>CAZRND010000068.1:13550-17843 GCA_964601345.1 uncultured Acidobacteriota bacterium
CCGCCCTATCACCGCGTGACACCGGGGCCCAATTATCCGGGGGTGCTCTTCGTCACCGGCGACTCGGAAACGCGCGTCGATCCGCTGCACGCCCGCAAGATGGCCGCGCTGATGCAATCCGCGCAGGGCGGCAACCGGCCGATCCTGCTGACCTACGAGACCAAGTCCGGCCATTCCGGCGGCCAGCCCCTCAGCCAACGCATCGAAGAGGCCGTCGACCGTCAGGGATTCCTGTTATCGATGTGTAAATAAGCGCCCCCTTGACGTTTTGCCTTTTATTCGCCATAATAGGCTTATGGCACTGACACGAAGGCAAAAGGTCGTTCTCGATTACATTGCCGCGTTTCTCGAAGAGCATGGGCATTGCCCCAGCTACGACGAAATCGGCAAGGGCGTAGGACTTTCCTCGCTGGCTACGGTGCACAAACACGTCTGCACTCTCGCCACCAAGGGATACATCACTCGCGGAGAGCATCAGAGCCGCTCCATCGAGCTGAGCCAGAAATTCCTGCGCGAACGCCGCAACTCGCGGTCGAGCTTTCTGCCGCTCATGGGACGCATCGCCGCCGGACATCCGGTCGAAGCAGTGGAGAATCCCGAAACGCTTTCTCTCACCGACTTCACCGGCAACAAGGACGTCTTCGTCCTGCAGGTCAAAGGGGATTCCATGATCGACGACCACATCATGGAGGGCGATTACATCCTGGTGGAGAAGCGCGATCAGGCGCGCGACGGCGAGATCGTTGTCGCGCTGGTTGACGGCCAGGACGCCACGCTGAAGCGCTTCTATCGCGAAGGCGAGCAGGTGCGCTTGCAGCCGGCGAATGCCGCGCTGCAGCCGATTTATCTTCCGGCCGGGCAGGTCAGCGTGCAGGGAAAAGTAATCGGGATTCTGCGGCGATACGGACGCGTTTAGGCCGCTTTCTTCACCCGTCCCGCCTTGGGCGGCCCGGGTGGAGGCAGCGCGGCGAGCACGAGCAATCCCAGTCCCCATGCGGCTAGGACGTCGGCTGTCCAATTCACGCCCAGAAAGACCTGACTCCAGCCAATCAAGAAAGCGAATACCCCTGCCAGCGATAGCAGCAGCGTGCGTCCCGGCGGCCAAAGCTCGCCGAGCACGATCGCCATCGTGAACCACAGCACAAGCCCGCTCAGGGCATGATCGCTTGGGAAGGAAGCTCCGTAGAAATCCGTTTGAGGCAAGCTGTCGGGGCGCGCTCGCTTGATCGCGAGCTTCAACCCCTCGGCTACCGCGATGGATAACGCCAGCGCACCGCCGGTTCGGAATGCCTGCGCCGACCAACCGGGCCGGTACATGATCGCGGCCATTAGCACGGCGATGGGAACCATCACCACGAGCGACCCGAGGGCGCTGCAGAAACCGGCGACGCTCATCAACTCGAAAGGACGCAAATAGAGCCAAGTGAGAAACTGCCGGTCCCAACGCATGAGCGGAACGGACGTTCCGGCGAGGGCGACACCCGTTAGCGCAAAGCCGATGCGAAGTTTGCTCACCGCGGCTTAGAAGGGAATGTCATCTTCGGTGATGTCCTCTTGCGGACCTTCGTTCGGCGCGGGAGCGCCTCCCGACGGCCGCGCAGGACGCGAGCTGCCTGCGGGTCGCGAGCCGCCTCCACCGCCGCCATCTCCCTTGCCGCCGGCAAGGACGATGGTCTCGACCACGATGTCGGTGGCGTAGTGCTTGACGCCGTCCTTTTCCCACGTCCGCGACTTGATGCGCCCTTCCACGTAAATCTTTTGACCCTTAGTCAAATACGGAGTCAGGCTCTCGGCTTGCTTGCCCCAGATCACCAGGTTGTGCCACTCCGTCTCTTCCTGCCACTCGCCGCTGTTCTTGTCCTGCCACTTACGTCCCGTTGCCAGGCTGACCTTCGAAAGCGACTGGCCGGAAGGAGTGTGGCTTAATTCGGCGTCTCTGCCGAGATTACCGAGAAGAATGACTTTATTTACGCTGCTGGGCATGATGGATTTGTCCTTTCGGAGTTCCCGGCGAGTATAACACGGCGCGCGCTATGCGCCGGTGATCTTGAAGACGACAGCGTGATCGGAGGATGCGGAGATAGCCTCAATCGTCAGGCTGCTCGCGTCCTGCGTCCAAACGAGCTTGCGGTCCGTTCCCAGCATCTCCACATTGCGGGCCTTGCCGGCGGAGTACGGACCGCCGAGTGCCAGCGCGGGAATCGTCACTGTACCTTCCGGCTTGCCCATGGCGAAGGCGTAGACAGTCGCGCCTTTGCGCGTGAACCGAATGTCGGCCGCGGTCAGCGGCTTGCGGCCCGACTCGTTGAAAGCGCCGGCCGAATGATGATCGCTGGCAGCGCGGCGCGCCGCCTCCGCGGCGGCAATCGCCGGACCATCGCCATGCGTCTTCCACGGCCGCGTGCCGTAGATTGCCTCGCCGTTCACCGCGATCCACTTGGTGATTTCACCGAGGATCGCGAGCTCCTGCGGATCGAGCATACCGTTCGAGGGCAGGGGGAAATTCAGCAGCAGATTGCCGTTGCGGCTGACGATGTCGACCAGCATGTCAATGACGATCTTGGGCGTCTTGTAGACGGCCTCCTTGTTGTAGTGCCAGTTGCCGATGCAGGTGTCGGTCTGCCACGGCTCGTCCCAGATGCGGTCGACGACGCCGCGTTCCAGGTCGAGCAAGCAGGTTCCGTTCACGCAATCGTCCTTGCCCTTGTTGGCCCAGACCGCCTCCACCTTGCCGCCATGCCTCTTCGCGATCACGTTGTAATAGTGCGCCATCAGCGCCTCGCCCCAATGGCCGAAGAAGATGGGACCGTCGGTGTACATCAGGTCGGGCTGATAGCGATCGATGAGATCCTTGATGCGAAGGAAATAGTGTTCCTTCCATTTCTCGGGAACGCCGGCCGGGTCCCACGCGTTTCGCGGCGCGTCGTGGGTCTCGTGATACAGGCCGGCGTACTTGGGGTCGGCGCCGTCGTAGGGTACGCCTTTGAACTCGCCTTCCTTGTCCGCGCCGTGGCTGGTCTGAAACCAGTGGTAGCTGACGGCGAGGTGTTCGCTCACTCCGAAGCGGAGTCCTTCCTTGCGCGCGGCCTCGCGCCAGAGGCCGACGATGTCTTTCTTGGGACCCATGCTCGCGGCGTTCCACGGATTCAGCTTGGAGTTCCACAGATCGAAGTTGTCGTGATGCACGCCCATGCTGAAGAAATACTTCGCTCCGGCCTTCTTGTAGAGCGACATCAAGTAGGCGGGGTCGAATTTCTCCGCTTTCCAAGTCGGGATCACGTCTTTGAAGCCGAACTTCGAAGGGTGGCCGTACTTCTGGAGGTGGTACTTGTACTGGCGGCTGCCCTCGATGTACATGTTGCGCGCATACCAGTCGCCGTACTCCGGCGCGGACTCCGGTCCCCAGTGCGCCCAGATGCCGAACTTCGCGTCGCGGAACCACTCCGGGACGCGGTAGGTCTTCAGCGATTCGCGCGCGGCCTGGAACGGCCCCGCGGCGGTGGCGGGTGTTTGGGCTTGGGCGAGGCGGGGAGCCGCCACGGCCGCAGCCACGAGTTTCACGGCTCGTCGTCGTGTCATGCGCATAGCATAGACTAAGCGAACTAAGAACGCTTGCGGGAACCGCGCGCGGGGGTGCGCGCGGCGATAGGCACGCCCATCTGTTTCAGACGTTCCTGAGCCAGCTTGGCTTCGTCGGACTTGGGAAAGCGCTGGATGAGCGCGCGCAGCTCGCGCACTCCGGCATCGGTCTTTTTCATTTCCAGCAGCGCGTATCCTTTTTTCAGATGCGCGGCGGCCGTCTTGTTGCCCTTCGGATAGTTGTCGAGGACGGCGGTGTAGGCATCCACGGCTTTCGTGTACTGGTTGTTGCGGTAGTAGACTTCGCCGATGTAGAACTGCGCGTTTTCGGCGCGGTCGCCGTCGGGGAAATTCTTCAGATAGTCCTGAAATCCGGCCATCGCCAGCTCGTACTTTCCACCCATGAAATCGCGCAACGCGTCGCCGTAAAGCACGCCGGGATCGGCCTTCACCACGGTGGGCGCCGGGGACGTGGCGGGTGTCGTGCCCGGAGGAGTGTTCCCGCCGGCTGGAGGCGTTTGAATAGTTTCAAGGAGCTGCCGCATCTGCAGGATCTGGTCGGAGAGCTTGGTCTGGCGCGACTTCACGTCCTCGACAGCTTCGCTCAACACCTGGATGTGGCTCGCGACGTTTTCGGCCTTCTGCCCCTGCGAAGCGAGCGTGGACTGCAATTGCGTTTGCGCGGTTAAGCCCGACTTGCCGGGGCGCGTTGGG
>CAZRND010000069.1:0-17769 GCA_964601345.1 uncultured Acidobacteriota bacterium
CGCCGCGCCGACGCCGGCTCTGCCCTCCGCGCCTGCGCCCGGACGTCCGATGCGCCCGCCTCTCGGCGGCGGCTCCGCAACTCCGCAGGATTTGCTGGCGCGCTCCACGCGTCCGCAGCTTCCCGATTACAACAGCAAGGCGCGTCCGGAGCCGGGATTCCAGGCCGGCAAGCGCGTCTACACCGTCTACATCAACATGCCCAACCTGTCGAGCGGATCGGGAAGCTGGGTGCTGCGCTTCGCGGAGCTCGAAGATCGGCTGCCTTCGGAGCAGATCGAGCTTGGCGCGCCGGTCGCGGTGCACAAGGTCGATCCCGGCTACACGCCCGATGCCATCCGCGAAAAAGTGCAGGGGCAGGTGGTCCTGAAGGCGATCATTCGCAAGGACGGGCATGTCGAGCAAGTGGTGGTGCTGCACGGCCTCGATCCGCGGCTCGATCAACGCGCCGCTCAAGCCCTGGCACGCTGGCTCTTCCAGCCCGCCACTCGCAACGGCACTCCGGTGGACCTCGAAGCGGTTGTCAACATTCCTTTCTCCCTGCCCCGGGCGTTTTGATGGCGTCGCGTTCCCGTCAATGGATCCTCGTCGATGCCGACGACACGCTCTGGGAAAACAACATCTACTTCGAGCGCGCCATCGACCGGTTTGTGGAGTATCTCGACCATCCGCGCCTTTCCCGTGACGAAGTGCGGAATTTCTTGAACGAAGTCGAGCACGCCAACACCAAAGTCCGCGGCTACGGCACGGCGTCCTTTGGACGCAACATGCAGGAAACGCTCGAGCGCCTCGCGCCCGAGCGCGCCGGAGAGAAGAGCCTGGACGATGTCGCGGCGCTGGCCCGTGAAATCGCCGAGCACGCCATGGAAATCCTCGCAGGCGTCGAGGAGACGCTCGGTTATCTGGCGCAGCGTCATCACCTGGCGGTCTTTACAAAAGGGAACAAAGAAGAACAGCATTCCAAGGTGGAACGCTCCGGTTTGGGAGTATTCTTCCAGGAGGTGCGGGTCGTTCCGGAAAAAAACGTAGCGGCTTATCGAGAGTTACTGCACGCTATGCAGGTCGAACCCGCGCAGGTTTGGATGGTCGGGAACAGCCCGCGTTCGGACATCAATCCGGCGCTGGCTGCGGGGATGAATGCGGTATGGGTGCCGCATAACGCTACCTGGGTTCTGGAAAAAGAAGAGATCGTGCGGGGCCGCGGAAATCTGCTGGTGCTCGAGCGCTTCGCGGAATTGCAGGAACACTTCTAAAAAAGAGGGAAGAGAATGAAACGAACATTCGCGCTGTCGATCGTGCTTTTCGCCGTGGCCGCCTTCGGGCAGACCGGGACCGTTCCCAGCTACATGCTGGAACAAGTGAATGGTCTGGAGAAGAATTTCGTCCGTCTGGCGGAAGCGATTCCGGATGAAAAGTACGTCTGGCGGCCGGCGGAGGGCGTGCGTTCGGTGAGCGAAGTGCTCCTGCATGTGGCCGGCGCGAACTACGGTTTTCCCGCGGCGATCGGTGTTCCCGTGCCGGCGGGTATCGACATGCGCACCTTCGAGAAATCCACTACCGACAAGGCCAAGGTGATCGCCTTGGTGAAAGCGTCCTTCGCGCACGCCCGGCAATCCGTCGAGAAGCTGACCGAAGCGGACCTCGCCAAACCCATCAAGCTCTTCGGACGCGATACGCAAGCGCGCGAGGCGATGCTGGTGATGAGCCATCACATGCACGAGCACATGGGCCAGTTGATCGCCTACGCCCGCGTGAACGGCATCGTGCCGCCCTGGACCGCGGATGAGCAACAGCGCCAACGGCAGCAGCAACAGGCGAGGCCAAAGCAATGAACTGGGCAGCGGAGTTCGCCGACTTCGGAAATGTCGCCTACATGAACTGCGCCTACATGGGGCCCTTCCCGCGCGAGTCCGCGCAGGCCGCGCAAGAGGCGATCGGACTCAAGGACCGTCCCGACCGGATTCGCGAAGGTCTTTTCTTTGAAACCACGTCGCAGGTGCGCGAGGAACTGGGAAAGTTGCTTGGAGCTCCGGCCGATCGGTTCGCTCTGACAAACGGCGCTTCCGACGGCGTTTACTCCGTCGCGCGCGGCATCGACTGGCATCCGGGCGACCAGGTGCTGACCGTGACCGGCGACTTTCCCTCGAATTTCTACACTTGGGCGCAATTGGCTTGTCGGGGTGTCGAGCTCAAGACTGTCGCGCAGGACGAGTTGCTTGCGAGCCTCGGGCCTCGCACGCGAGTGCTCTCGGTGAGCTGGGTCGCCTATAACAGCGGCTACAAAATCGACTTGGCCAAGCTCGGCCAAGCTTGCCGCGACAATGGCACGCTTCTGATTGTCGATCTTAGCCAGGGAGCCGGCGTGCTCGATCTGCGCCTTGCCGATCTTCCCGTGGATGCCGCGACCTGCTGCGGATACAAGTGGCTGCTCTCGCCCTACGGCACCGGGTTCGCCTACTTCACGCCGGAATGGACCGAGCGCTTGCGCGTCACCGACGTTTATTGGGAATCCCTCGAGGGAGCGGAGGACTTCAACAGCCTGCCGCGCGAAGGCTGGAAGTTCGCTCCCGGAGCGCGCCGCTTCGACAGCACCGAAACCGCCAGCTTCCTGAACCTGTATCCGATGCGCGCCTCGCTGCGATTCCTGCAGCGCGTGGGTACGCGGACGATTGAAGATCATTGCCGCACGCTGCTCGATTGCCTGGTCCAGTGTCTGCCTCCAGGTTTTCGAGTCGCCGGATCGCTCGAAGCAGCTCATCGCTCCACGGTCATGACGATCGAAGGTCCCGACAAGGCAGCCACGCGGGCCGCCCACCAGCGGGCCTTAGCAGCCGGCGTCGTGGTGAGCCTGCGCCACGACCGCATCCGCGTGGCGCCGCATCTCTTTAACACTCCGGAGCATATCGACCGGTTGATCACCGTCCTACGGAACAAGTAAGGGCTTCCGCTCGTATTAACGGCTGAGGGATAGCCATGTTCAAATTGACATGTCTCGCGGTGCTGCTGGCGACCGCCACCACGGCTTCGGCCGATATGGATGTGAAGTGGTCGCGAACCTTCGACGTGAAAGGCGCGCCCGACGTCGTCCTCAAATCGAACGACGCGCCGCTCAACATCACCGCCTGGACCCAATCCAAGGTCCAGGCCGTGCTGAGAGTGGAAGGATACGACTCGAGCGATTATGAGGTGATCCCGAAGCAGACCGGGGACCACGTAGAGGTCGAGGTCCGACTGAAGAGGACCGGATGGCAGCTCAGTTGGGGCTTCGCTCGCCGGCGGATTTGGCTCGAAGTAACGATGCCGGCGAAAGCGAATCTCGATGCCAGCACGAGCGACGGGCATGTGGATGTCCGAGGCCTCGCGGGGAAGACCGTTGTGCACGCCGGCAGCGGCCACATTCTCCTGAACGATCTGCGTGGAGCCGTGGAGGCGCACGCCGGCAATGGGCACATAGACGCGGGCGGGCGCTTCGAACAACTCAATCTCGAGTCGGGGAACGGCCACGTCATCGCGCGCGTGGACGACGGATCTTCGATGGCCGCTAACTGGACGGTACGCACGGCCAGCGGCCATATCAACGTCGTTTTGCCGAGAGACTTCGGAGTCATGCTGGACGCCTCCACCGAGAACGGCCATGTATCCACCAACCTCGCCAGGATCTCGAATGTCAGCACCGGTCCGCGCGACCGCAGGTCCTTTCGCGGGCAGATCGGCAAGGGCGGGAGGACGCTCGTGGTTCACAGCCGCAACGGGGCAGTTAGGATTTCAGAAAGATAGTTACTTCTTCTGGTGCGAGATGACGCGGGCTACCGAGTAGATCCGGCGATTCTGCGACTCAAAGTAGATGCGGATCACGATCTCGCCGATGAGGCCGGTGCAGATCAGTTGCACGCCGGTGACGAACGCCAGGCTCCCGAGCAACAGCAGCGGGCCGTGTTCCACCAGAATGTCCACACCGCGCAGCTTCTCATAAAGGTTGTAGAGCAACACGCTGCCGCCGGCGGTTAGGGAGAGCAGGCCGAGCGAGCCGAAAAAATGCAGCGGCCGCGTCAGGTAGTGCAGCAGAAAGCGAATGGTCACCAGGTCAAGCAGCACGCGGTAGGTCCGGCTCAAGCCATAGTGCGACGCGCCCGTGGGACGCGTGACGTTGCGAATTGGCACTTCGGCGATGCGCGCCCCGTCCAGGCTCGCCAGCGCCGGGATGAAGCGGTGCATCTCGCCGTATAGGTTCACGTTCTGGATGGTGCTCCGGCGATAAGCCTTGAACGTGGTTCCAAAGTCGTGCAGCGGGACGCCGCTCGACTTGCTCATGATCCAGTTGGCGATCCGGGAGGGCAATTGCCGGGTCAGGAAATTATCCACGCGCGGGTTGCGCCATCCGCTGGCGATGTCATATCCCTCACGCAGTTTTTCCACAAGCTGGGGAATGTCGGCCGGATCGTGCTGCATGTCGCCGTCGAGCGAGATAATCACTTCGCCCTGCGCGGCGTCGAATCCTGCGGCGAGCGCTCCGGTCTGCCCGAAATTGCGTTTGAATTGCAGCACCGTAATGCGCGGATCGACCGCGGCGAGCTCTTCGAGCAAACGCGGGGAGCCGTCGGTGGAGGCGTCGTCAATGTAGATGATTTCGAAGGACGGGTAATACGCCTCCATCACTTCCTTGAGCTTGGTGTAGAGCGGGACGATGCTCTCCTGCTCGTTGTGGATCGGAACGACGACGGAGTATTCCGGCTTCACGGGGAAAAGCCAATTATACAATAGCCCAATGCCGCTCACCATCGAGGGCGCCCGCCTCACGGCGGAACTGGAGACGCTGGCGGCGTTCTCTGACGCTCCCGCGCCCGCCGTCACACGCGTGGTCTACTCCGATGCCGACCAGCGCGCGCGCGGCTACATGAAGGGGCTGTGCCGGGATGCAGGGCTCGAGATTCGCGAAGACGCGGTCGGGAATACCTTCGCGCGATGGGTAGGAAGCGATCCGAAGTTGCCGACGATCGGTACCGGATCTCATATCGACGCTATCCCTCATGCCGGACGCTATGACGGAACCGTCGGTGTGCTCGGCGGCCTCGAGGCGATCCGCGCTCTGCAGCGCAACGGCGCGAAGCCCAGGCGATCGATCGAATTGTTGATCTTCACTTCCGAGGAGCCGACGCGTTTCGGCATCGGCTGTCTCGGCAGCCGGATGCTCTCCGGCAGCCTCGATTCGACGAAGGCCGAGGCTCTGCGAGACAAGGAAGGCAAATCGCTCGACGAATGTCGCGCCGCGGCCGGATTTAGCGGACCGCTCGAGGCGGTCCGGCTTTCGCAGGGCTACTATGCCGGTTTTGTCGAGCTGCACATCGAGCAGGGTCCGCTGCTCGAGCAGAAGCAGCTCGCGCTCGGTATCGAGACGGCGATCGCCGCGCCGGCAAGCTTGAAAATGTGGTTCGAAGGCGAAGGCGGCCACGCCGGCGCCGTGCTCATGCCCGAGCGCCGCGACGCTTTTCTGGCCGCGGCTGAGGTGGCGCTGGCCGTCGAGGCGGCCGCGAAATCCTCCGGCGCGATCGATACCGTCGGGACCGTGGGCGTCTGCGACGTCTTTCCGGGCGCGGTGAACAGCATCCCGAGCCGCGCGTGCCTCGAAGTGGATATTCGCGACATCGACGAGGCGCGTCGCGACCAAGTGCTGGCCAAGGTGGCGAAGGCGCGTGACGAAGTCGCGAGCCGCCGCCGCGTCGCCGTGCGGACGGAGATCGTGAACGCTGATCCGCCGGCGCGCTGCGATCCGCGCGTGGTAGAGGCGCTATGCGGCGCGGCGAAGAAGCACGGCCTGAGTTTTCAACCGATGGTCAGCCGCGCTTACCACGATTCGCTCTTCATGTCCCGCATCGCGCCGGTGGCGATGCTCTTCATCCCGTGCCGGGGCGGCGTCAGCCACCGTCCCGATGAATACTCGTCGCCCGAAGCGATTGCGAAAGGCGCGCTCGTACTGGCCGAAACTCTGGCGGAACTCGCGAGGTAAACATGTTTCTCCTGGCTCTGGTCCTGGCAAGCTCGGTGGTCTTCGAAAACGAATACGTTGTGGTAAACAAGAACGCGGCGCCCTGCGCGAAAGCCGAAACGCCGGGATGTGGCGAACGCGTCGTGCTCGTGCTGGGTCCTGCCCTGATGGGCCGGAAGATGATGGCGCGCGGCGACATCGTCGTGATTCCCGAGAAGGACTCCTATACGCCTCCGTCGAGAGGCGATTATTTGGAAGCCAACTTCAAGCCCGAGCATCCTCCGGTGAAGGGTCCGCCGGAGCAGATCGCGCCGGAGAAGAACACGTCGCTCTACGACGGTCCGCATCTTTTCATCTTTGAAGAGAAGCTTCCGCCGGGCGAAACGCGCGCGCGCCACAGCCACGCCCAGCGCCTGATCGTGGTGCTCAATGCCACGAAGCTCCAGCAATGGCCCGACGGCGGGGCCATGGTGATGCGCGACCAGGTCCCCGACGACGTGCACTTCAACCAGCCGGTCATCCACGTGGTGAAGACGGTGGGGGACAAGCCGCTGCGCAACATCGTGATGGAATTGAAGCCTTAGGCCCCTTGCCCAACCGCACCATATATGGAATCCTCGAAGAGGACGACGGTTCTGCTGACACCAGCGCTTCACGAGCGTTTATCCGCATTGGCTTCTCAGCGGGGAACCAGCTTGAGCGATCTGGTGCGTACCGCGTGCGAGCGACAGTACTTTCCTCGCGAGGGAAAGCGTGCTGCCCTCCGCGGGCTACAGGCGATGCGTCTGCCTGTCTCCAGCCCCCGGCGGATGAAGCTTCAGAGTGTGCCCCGTCCTGAGGACCTTCTGCCGTGATCCTCGTGGACTCGAACATTCTGATGTGCGCCGCGGGCTCCGATCATCCGCTCAAGTCTCCATCCGGTTTTGGAAGGAAGGACGCCAGGTTTATGACGACACTCGGACCATATTTCCAGAAGCTCTGCCCATCACTGCGGAGATTGTGGATGTCGCCAGAGGCTTGTTGGACAAACACCAGCACCTTGCTGCCCGGGACGCTCTGCATGCCGCAGTGGCTCAGTTTCACTCCTTGGATCTATAATGCCCGCATGCGCTCAATCGTTATCATGCTGATGCTCGCCGCGATCCCGATGGGAGCGGCGATGACCGGTCCTGTAAGGGTCGAAGGCGGACAGGTGGCCGGTATTGCGGGCAAGGATGCCTCCATCACCGTTTTCAAGGGCATTCCGTTTGCCGCGCCGCCGGTCGGCGATTTGCGCTGGCGCGCGCCGCGACCGGTTGTCGCTTGGCAAGGCGTGCGCAAGGCCGACCAGTTCGGCAATAGCTGCGTCCAGAACATCGTGGCCGAGCGCAAGCCATGGACCTACGAGTTCATGACGCACACGGAGGTCAGCGAGGATTGCCTGTTTCTGAACGTCTGGACCGCGGCCAAATTGCCGCGCGAGCGGCTCCCGGTTTATGTCTTCATTCACGGCGGCGGCAACACCGAGGGCTCGGGCGCCGTCCCGGTCTACGACGGCGAGGGGCTAGCGAAGAAGGGCATCATCGTCGTCACGGTGAACTATCGCCTGGGCGTGCTCGGATTCTTCACGCATCCCGCGTTGACCGCCGAATCGGACGTTCACGCCTCGGGCAACTACGCGCTGCTCGATCTCATTGCCGCGCTCCGCTGGGTGCATGAAAATATCGCGGGATTCGGCGGCGATCCCGCTCGCGTCACGATAGGAGGGCAGTCGGCCGGCGCGTCCAATGTTCACAGTCTGGTCGCCTCGCCACTGGCCAAGGGACTTTTTCACGGCGCCATCGCCGAAAGCGGTTCGAGCGTCGGCGGACTGGGCTTGATGGGCGCGCGTACTCTGGCCGATCAGGAACAGGCGGGCGTGCGATTCGTTGAGGCCAAGGGAGCGAAGTCGCTGGCGGATCTGCGAGCCATGCCATCGAAAGATCTAGTCGCGCCGATTCCCGGCACGCCCGTGCGCTTCGGAGTGGTCGTGGACGGTTACGTACAACCCGCATCCGCGCGCGACATTTTTGCGCAGGGCAAGCAGAACGACGTACCCACTCTGACGGGCAGCACGCGAGAGGATATCGGCGGCGCTGCGACGCATCCCACTGCGACCGCGGAGTCCTTTGACCGACAGGCGAAGCAGCGATACACGGATCTGGCCGGCGAGTTTCTGAAACTATATCCCGCCGGTACCGACGAGCAGGCTCGCAATTCGCAGAACGATAGCGCGCTCGATTCGATGCGCATCTCGACGTACCTGTGGGCCGTGAACCGCGCGAAGACCGCGAAGACGAAGGTGTACACCTATCTGTGGGATCACGTCATGCCCGGACCGGACGCCGACCGTTACGGCGCGTTCCACACCTCTGAAGTTCCGTATGTGATGAACACGCTGGCTATGTCGGATCGTCCGTTCACCGAAGCCGACCACAAGATCGCGGATATGGTTTCGTCGTACTGGGTGAACTTCATCCGTACCGGCGATCCGAACGGCAAAGGACTCGCGCACTGGCCCACTACGGCGGAGCAGCCGGAGACCACGATGGAACTCGGAGACAAGACCGGTCCGATCCCTGTCGCAGGAGACAAGGCTAAGTTTGCATTTTTCGAGAGTTTTTTGAAGAGATGAACGTGATCACCACGCGCCGCCCTTCCCGCGCATTTGCAACCACGCCGTAAACTTCCAGCGAAATCTCGCTCGCGCCTCCCTGGACGTAACCGAGCAGGATCTTCTCGCCCGCCGCCAGGGACATTCCATCGAGCCAGGAAAGGGCAAGTTTCCCGGATACTGCGCTATCGCTGAGCGAGGGCTTGGAAGCCGCCGGGAGGAAATTCAAAGCCTCCTCGCGGTTTTCGATGAGACCTACGGAGAAACTGATGCCCGCAAGGTCCAGCTTGCGATCGGCAACGAGGTAAACGGGAACTCGGTTGCCTTCTTGCTCTCCGAACTGGAGCGAACCCTCGGCATCCTCTACCACGGCAGGCAAAGGCGCGAGGTGCGCAGACGCCAGGCTGGCTTCGGTGCACACGAGGCCCCTGGTCCCACGCGACGGACGCGATGGATCGAGCGTTGTCACGCGCCGCAGGAGAAGAAGCAGGTCGAAGTTGTCGAGAGCGCCGTCTCCGCCGCGAGTGGCTACGGTGTCCGCGGGGAAGGTATCCATGGCGTCGAAGCGATCCGAGCATGCGGGCGGACGCGCGCCTGGAACAAACGTAACGGCCCGCAGCAGCGCAATGAGATCGAAGTTCGTGAGCCAGCCGTCCCCAAACTCGCCTGTCTCGTTGTAAGTTCCATCGGCGTTCAGATCGCCGCCGGTGGAGGGAACGGGCGAAGCGTCCCCGACCATGTAGGTCGACTGTACGGTGAGGACGGCATCCGGGCCCGGCGCCAGAGTCACGACCGTCGTACCCGAGGTCGCGCTGGCGCCTGTCACGTGGAGCGCATAGGTCTGTCCCGCCACCGCAGTGAATGGGACATTCATCACGACGTGGCCGACCACGACCGTGCCGCTGAGCGCCGGAGAAAGGTTTAGGTAGGAGACCCCAATCTGATTCGTCGCCGGATCGACGATCGACGGAGTGGGAAGAGGTGCAACCGAGACGTAGGACAACGACCCGGTGAGCGCGGGCGCCGTGCCGATCGGAGTAACGGAGATTCCGAAGCTGAGGCTGTCTACGAATCCCGTGGTGAGCGTCAAAGTGATCGGCACGTGCGATGAGCCTCCGGGCGATCCTGCGGCTGTGCCCGTCGAAACGAAGCCGCTCGGCGGAGCGAAAGCAGATTGGGTCACGACATAGCCGAGTCCTGTCGATCCCGTCACAGTGATGGTTCCGGTGCGCGGGCTGGCGGCGAGGTTCGACGCCAACGCATAGCTCACCGTGGCGTTGCCGGTGCCGCTGTTGGCGCTCGTCACCGTCAGCCACGTAGAATCGCTGGCAACGGTCCAAGAGCAGCCGGCTGTCGCCACGATGCCGATGCTTCCCGTGTGGGGAGCGGCATCGAATAAAGCGCCGCTGCCGAGCAGCGAATAGGCGCAAGCGACCCCCGCCTGTGTGACGGTGTAGATGATTCCCGCAATCGTCAGATTCCCGATGCGCTGGCTGGTCGTTGGGTTGGCAGTCATCGAAAAGCTCACAGTTGCGTTGCCGCTGCCGCTCCCGCCCGACGTGATGGAGAGCCAGGGCGAGTCGCTGGTTGCCGTCCAGGCGCATCCGGCCGTTGCAATCACGTCCACGCTTCCGTTCTGAGAACTGGACGCGTAGGACCCGCCTGCGGACGAGAGCGAGTAGCTGCAGCTTGTTCCCGCCTGCGTCACCGTGAAGATTTGCCCGGCGATGGTAATGGTTCCCGTGCGCGCGTTCTGAGTCGGATTCGCGCTCACCGCATAGGCAACGATTCCGTTGCCAACGCCGCTCGTGGCGGAGGTGATCGTAATCCACGAATCGTTACTGGCCGCCGTCCAACCGCAGGAACCCGCGGCGGTCACTGTGACGCTTCCCAATCCGCTCCCAATTCCAAAGAAATTGCTGCCGGACGCGGCCACGGCGTAGATACACGTGAGTCCCGTGACGCCGGCGATGCGCCGGACGCGGTTATTACCTGCATCGGAGAAGTACAGGTCGCCGGCGCCGCTCACGGACACATAAGTCGGGCCGTTCAGGCTGGCGCTGGTGGCCAGGCTGCCGTCTCCCAACGTCCCGGATGCTCCACTGCCGGCCAGAGTAGTGATGATTCCCGCAGCGTTGATCTTACGAATGCGTTGGTTCGACTGTTCGCTAAAGTACAGGTTGCCGCTCCCATCGAGGGCGATCCCGACTGGAGCATTGAGTGTCGCCCCCAGCGCTGGTCCGCCATCGCCCGGTGATGGGGGAAGGGCCGGGAGGCCCGTGCCGGCTAGTGTGCTGATGGTCCCATCCGGGGCCACTCTTCTGATGCGATTGCTGTTCGTGTCGGCGATATACAGATTGCCGGCTGAATCGAGCTTCACATCGGCGGGCGAATTCAGCGGGCTGGTGGCGGCCGCTCCTCCGTCTCCAAAGTACCCTGCGACGCCGTTACCCGCTACCGTGGTGATGGTCCCATCGCTGCCGACACGTCGAATGCGATTGTTACTCTTGTCGGCGATAAACAAATTGCCCGCGGCATCGAAGGCCAGCCCCGCGGGATTGTTTAGCAGGGCGCTTGTGGCACGGCCGCCGTCGCCGGAGAAACCCACGCCTTCGCTTCCCGCGGCGGTGTTAATGATGCCTCCGGCGGTGATGATGCGGATGCGCGCGTTGCCGGCGTCGGCAATGTAGAGATTGCCGGCCCCGTCCAGCGCCAGGCCAACGGGCCTGTTGAGTAGAGCGGATGTCGCTGGCCCGCCGTCTCCAGAGAAGCCCAGGATACCCGTTCCCGCAATCGTGCTCGAGATTCCCGCGGGAGTGACCTTGCGGACGACGTGATTGCCGGAGTCCGCCACGTACATGTTTCCGACGGCGTCGAAGACCAGGCCCTGCGGACCAGAGAATCGAGCGGCGCTCGCCGCCCCGCCGTCGCCGGAGTATCCGGCAATTCCTGTTCCCGCCGCAGCGTTGATGTTCAGCGTCGAGGGGGCCGGCGGTGCAACGATGTTGAAACTCAGGCTGCTGGAAACTCCACCGCCGCCGCCGGACGTCGGGTTGAAGACGGTCACGAGCGTCGACCCGACCGATACGATGTCTGCGTCCGGAATGGTGGCCGTCACTTGGTTGCCGTTAACGAAGGTCGTCGGGCGATCGGCGCCGTTCCAGAGCACCACTGCGCCCGGCACGAAGTTGGCTCCGTTTACAGTCAACGTGAATGCCGGACCGCCCGCCGCGGCGGCTGCCGGCGCCAGCGATGCGAGGGAAGGAATGGGATTGGCTGTGGTGATCGCCTGGACTCTGCGGATGCGGTTGTTGCCCGAGTCGGCGACGTAGAGGTTGCCGGCTAGATCCATGGCCAGGAATGATGGAGCAGAAAACTTCGCGCTGGTAGCGAGTCCACCGTCTCCGAGATTCGTCCCTCCGCCGGCCAGCGTGGTAATGACACCCGTTGTGTCGACGCGGCGGATGCGGTTATTCACCGGGTCCGAAAGATACACATTCCCACTCGCGTCGAGTGCGATTCCCCTGGGATTGGGGACTGCTGTGTTGACGGCCGGGCCGCCATCAACAAGAGCGGTGGTGGAACCGTTGCCGGCTATTGTGAAGATGTTTCCATCGGCGCCGATCCTTCGAATCCGGGAATTGCTCGTATCGGCGATGTAGAGGTTTCCCGCGGCGTCGAATTTTACATCCGAAGGAAGATTCAACGGGCTCGCTGTCGCCGGGCCGCCATCCCCAAAGTATCCGGCGACGCCGTTGCCGGCCACCGTGCTAATGGTGCCATCGGTAGCCAGCTTCCGGATGCGATGATTGTTCTTGTCGGCTATATACAAGTTGCCGATTGTGTCGATAGCCAGGCCGCCGGGACTATTGAGCTTGGCCATGGCAGCAGAACCCCCGTCCCCGGAGAAGTCTGCCGTGCCGGTTCCGGCAACAGTCGCAATCTTGCCGTCCAGAGTGACCTTGCGGATCACGTTGTTCCCTGCATCGGCGATGTACACGTTGCCGGCGGGGTCGAGCGCCACGCCGACCGGCCCGTTCAGTTGCGCCAGCGTCGCGAGGCCGCCATCGCCCGCAAAACCTCGCACGCTGCTTCCGGCCACTGTGGTAACGACGCCGCTAGCGCTGATCTTGCGAACCCGGTTATTTCCGGAGTCCGCGACGTATAGATTGCCCGACGAGTCGAACATAAGTTGCTGCGGGCTGGAGAAGCTTGTATACGGAGCCAGTCCGCCGTCACCCGAGAATCCTCCGATTCCGGTTCCAGCGAAGGTAATGATCAACTTGCTGGGGACGCCAGGAGGTACCGCGACTGTAAAGTTGAGGGGATTCGACGATCCCCCGCCTCCGCCGACTGTCTGGTTGAACACCGTGATTGGGAAATTCCCCGCAGCCGAAACGTCGGCAGCCTGGAGGGTCGCGTTCAACTGATTGGTGCTCAAGAAGGCGGTACTTCGATCGGCGCCATTCCAACGCACTACGGCGCCCGGCGCGAAGTTTGCGCCGTTTACGGTGATCGTAAACGACGCCACGCCAACGCTTGTGCCCGGCGGGACGAGAGAATTCATAGTGGGCACTGGATTACTCAAGGCGGTGGCCTGCAGCCTGCGAATCCTGTTGTTGCTGCTGTCAGAGACGTAGATATTCCCGGCCGCATCCTGGGCCATAAACGTCGTTGTGGAACTGAATGTCGCATTGGTGGCCAAGCCGCCGTCACCGGAAAAACTAATGATGCCGTTTCCAGCAACGGTGCTGATAACGCCGCCCGGACTCACTCTACGAATTCGCCCGCCGGTCCCCTCGGCGATATAGAAACCGCCAGCCCCAGCCAGCAGGATCCCTTGGGCGGAGGAGAGTGATGCATTGATCGCGGGACCACCGTCCGCGGCGGAACAACAGGTATTTCCGCCACCTGCCACGGTGCCGATGATGCCGTCGGTACCGACCTTTCGAATGCGACCGTTACCTGAAGCCGCAACGTACAAGTTTCCAGCAGTATCCAGCTTCACATCGGTTGGGAAAGACAACGGGCTCGAAACCGCCGGACCGCCGTCCCCGAAGAAGCCCGAAACGCCGTTCCCCGCGATTGTGCTGATCGTCCCATCAGCAGCCGCCAGCTTGCGGATACGGTGGTTGTTCTTGTCGGCGATGTAGATGTTTCCTGCGGCATCCACTGCCAGACCGTTCGGATTGTTCAATTTCGCACTGGTTCCCGGCCCTCCATCGCCTGAGAAACCCGCCGTGCCGGTTCCCGCCACCGTCGTGATCGTACCGTCCTGAGCCACCTTCCGCACGGTGTTGTTTCCGGCATCTGCGATGAACAGGTTGCCTGCCCCGTCTCGGGCGAGGCCGCTTGGGGCGGAGAACTGCGCCAGAATAGCCGGACCGCCATCCCCGGAGAGTCCAGCTACCCCTGTGCCCGCGATCGTTGTGACCGTGCCCGTAGAGCTGATTCTGCGCACGCGACTATTTCCGGCGTCGGCCACGTACAGACTTCCCAGCCCATCGAAGACCAGCCCGAGAGGGTTATTGAGACTCGTGTAGAGGGCGGCGCCGCCGTCGCCTGAATAGCCGCGGAAGGCATTCCCGGCGAATGTGACGATGGTCGGAAGAGCGAGGGGGGTTGGCATTCTCACTGTAACGTTGAGCGAGTTCGACAACCCTCCGCCCCCGCCAAGCGTTGGGTTGAGGACCGTGATCGCGACGGTTCCGGCCGATGCCAGGTCCGAGAACGGGATCGCTGCTCTCAACTGATTTGCGCCTACGAAGGTTGTCATCCGATCGGCGCCGTTCCAGCGCACCGTCGCACCCGGAGCAAAATTCGTGCCGTAGACCGTGAGCGCAAAAGCCAGCCCACCGGCCTCCGCTACCGAGGGAGCCAGCGATCCCAGGGCGGGCAGGGGATTGCTCGAGGCGGGTGTCTGCAGCCTGCGGATGCGGTTATTGCCGGAATCGGCGATGTACAGGTTCCCAACGACATCGAGTGCCAAATAGCTAGGGGAGTATAGGTAAGCGCTTGTAGCTAAGCCGCCGTCTCCGGAAAAACTCGAGCTACCGCTGCCGGCCACGGTGCTGATGGTGCCGCCGCGGTTTACCAATCGGATCCGCGAAGTATAGCCTTCAACGATATAAAGGTTGGCGCCAGCATCCAGGAGGATTCCCTGGGGCAAGCTGAGCATCGCTGCAATCGCAGGACCGCCGTCCCCGTCGGAAGAACAACAACTGCCACTTCCTGCAACAGTGCTAATTGTTCCGTCAGTGCCGATCCTTCGAATGCGAGCGTTAGACGTGTCAGAGATGTACAGATTTCCTGCCGCGTCCAACTTCACGTCGGTTGGGTAATACAATGAACTGGAAATGGCCGGACCCCCGTCGCCGAAGAAGCCGCCAATACCGTTGCCTGCGACCGTGCTAATGGTCCCGTCTGCGGCCAGCTTGCGGATACGATGGTTGTTCTGATCGGCAATGAATAGATTCCCGGCGGCGTCCAAAGCCAGGCCACCCGGAGTATTCAGTTTGGCGCTGGCTCCCGGACCGCCGTCGCCGGAAAAGCCTGACGTACCGGTTCCCGCGACCGTCGTGATGGTGCCGTCCGGCGCCACCTTTCGCACGGTATGGCTTGCCGAGTCGGCGATCCACAAATTCCCGGCGCCGTCTCGCGCCAGGCCGTTGGGGTAGCCCAGTTGCGCCGCCGTCGCTGGTCCGCCATCGCCGGAAAAGCCGGTACCGCCGATACCGGCGATCGTACTGACGACGCCCGTAGTGCTGACCTTGCGCACCCGGTTGTTTCGGGAGTCAGCCACATACAGATTTCCGGTTCCGTCGAACACCAATCCCAGAGGATTGTTGAACGAGGCGTAGAGGGCAGGACCGTCTCCCGAGTATCCACTGAAGCCGCTCCCGGCGATCGTAAAAATCACTGAGGCCGGAAGCGGAGCCGGTGACGCCACCGTGAAATTGAGCGAATTCGACGGCCCACCGCCTCCGCTCAGCGTCGGGTTGAAGACGGTGACCGCGACGGTCCCCGCCGACGACAGGTCGGAAGCCGGAATCGCCGCTGTCAACTGGATGGCGTTCACGAATGTTGTGGCGCGATCGGCGCCATTCCACCGCACGGTCGCGCCGGGGGCAAAATTATTCCCATAGACCGTGAGCGTAGAGGCCGGACCACCGACCTCCGCGACGGAAGGAACCAGAGTTCCCAGTGTAGGTATGGGATTGCTAGTGGCGGGCTCCTGCAGCTTGCGGATGCGGTTGTTGCCGGAATCGGTGATGTACAGACTCCCGGACGCATCTACGGCCAGGAACATTGCGGTGGAGTAATAACTGGCGAATGTCGCATTGATAGCCAAGCCTCCGTCGCCTAAAAAGCCGGTGTTGCCGTTTCCCGCCACGGTGTTGATTATGCCGGCTGGGTTTACTCTCCGGATCCGAGAGCTGTAGTAGCCTTCGCTGATATACAAGTTTCCGGCTGCATCCAGAGCGATTCCGTTGGGATTGTAAATCGTCGCGCTGATCGCGGGACCGCCGTCCCCCGTCGAAGTCGAACAACAGTTCGTCGTTCCCGCCACAGTTCTAATTGTTCCGTCAGTGCTAACCTGTCGAATCCGATTATTTCCAGTATCTGAGATAAACAGATTTCCTGCCGCGTCCAACTTGACATCACTTGGGAGGTACAGGGGGCTGGAAATGGCAGGAGCACCATCGCCAAGGAAGCCGTAACTCCCGTTGCCCGCCACAGTGGTGATAGTTCCATCGGCGGCGGATACTTTGCGAATCCGGTGGTTGTTTTTGTCGGCAATGTACAAGTTCCCGGCCGCATCCACAGCCAGTCCGTTCGGAGAGCTCAAATTCGCGCTGGTTCCCGGCCCGCCGTCGCCTGAGAAGCCGAACGTGCCGTTTCCTGCCACTGTCGTGATCGTACCGTTCGGAGCGACCCTGCGGACCCTGTAGTTCCCGGTATCCGCGATAAACAGGTTGCCTGCGCCGTCCCGTGCCAGGCCGCTAGGGTTACTGAGTTGGGCCAGCGTGGGTGCTCCGCCATCGCCTGAGAAGCCTGAACTGCCCGTGCCCGCTACGGTAGTGACCACGCCGGCAGCGCTGATCTTGCGTACCCGGTTGTTTCGAGTGTCGGCTACATATAGGTTGCCTGTCCCGTCGAAAGTGAGCCCTGAAGGATAGTTGAAACTTGTAAGGAGGGCAGCACTTCCGTCGCCGGAGTAGCCGGCGAAGCCGGTCCCCGCGACGGTCGTAATGATCGCCGTCGGTGGAACAGGTGCGTAAACAGTGAAATTGAGACTCGGGGACAGGCCTCCGCCACCGCCGAGCGTGGGGTTGAATACTGTCACGGAGACAGTCCCGGCCGATGACAGGTCAGAGGCTGGAATCGCCGCCGTTAACTGACTTGAACTCACGAATGTAGTGACAAGATCGGCGCCGCTCCATCGCACAGTCGAACCGGGCACAAAGTTCGAGCCATAGGCCGTGAGCACAAAGGGCGATCCGCCGACTTGCGCGGCCGAAGGAACGAGAGATGTCAACGTCGGCACAGGATTGTTCGAAGAAGGCGCCTGAAGCCGGCGGATACGTTCGTTGTCAGTATCGGCTATATAGAGGTTTCCAGCCGCATCCACAGCCAGGAAACCCCAAACACCGTAACTCGAGCTGAGGGTCGCATTTATCGCCGGGCCGCCGTCTCCGGAAAAGCCCGATGCACCGGTCCCGGCTACTGTGGTGATGACCCCTCCCGGATATACCATGCGGATCCGAGAGAGACTGTATCCTTCACTGATATACAGATTCCCCGCGGCATCGAGGGCGATCCCCTGCGGATAGCTCAAAATAGCGGCAGTGGCTGGGCCGCCATCCCCGGTGGAGGAGGAACAACAGGCCCCATTTCCCGCCACCGTGCTGATCGCCCCGTCCAGACCGACCTTTCGAATGCGACCGTTGTACGTGTCCGAGATGTACAGATTTCCGGCGGCGTCCAGCTTCACGTCGGTTGGGGAAGATAGAGAACTGGAGGTGGCCGAGCCGCCGTCACCCAAGAAACCGGCACTACTGCTCCCCGCGACCGTGCTGATCGTTCCATCGACGGCTAGCTTGCGGATGCGGTTGTTACCTTGGTCGGCAATGTACATGTTCCCGGCGGCATCGA
>CAZRND010000070.1:0-1458 GCA_964601345.1 uncultured Acidobacteriota bacterium
ACCGTCCGCGATGGAACTGGAACTGTAATATCGTCGCCAGGAAATAGCGGGCATACGGCGTGTTGCTGGCGACGTGGTACTTGGCTCCGGCGTCGAAATCCTTTTCCGAGCGCTCGACCGGCGGAGCGACGCCCTGATACTTCAGCCGCAGGTCCCACCAGCCCTTATTGTAGTCTTCCGGCCTGATCTCCCCGGAGAAGACCTTCCATCGCCACTGATCCACGAGCAGTCCGAAGGGCAGGAAGGCGATCTTCTCGAGGGCCTTCTTCATCAGCAAGCCGAGATCGCCTTCCGTTCCCGGCACTTTGTCGAGCAGGCCGATCTTCTTCAGATACTCGGGCGTGATCGAAAGCGCGATCGTGTCGCCGATGGCTTCGTGGAATCCATCGTTGGCGCTGTCGCGGAAGAACGGATCGAGGGGCGCGTACGCGCGCTGGTAGAAGTTGTGTCCCAGCTCGTGGTGGATGGTGGAGAAGTCCTCGTCTTGGATCTCGATACACATTTTGATGCGCAGGTCCTGTTCGTTGTCCACGTCCCAGGCGCTGGCGTGGCAGACTACGTCGCGGTCGGCCGGCTTGGTGAAGAGCGAGCGGGCCCAGAAGGTCTGCGGCAGCGGCTCGAAGCCGAGGGAAATGTAGAAGCGCTCGGCGTAGCGGACCATCTCCTTCGCATCCACCTTCTTCGCCTTGAGAAGCGCAGTGAGATCGTATCCCTTGTCCGCGTTCGGAGGCGCGACCAGGGGATAGAGGTTGTCCCACCTCTGAGCCCACATGTTGCCGAGAAGATGCGCGGGGATGAGGCCGTCCTCCGAGACAACGTCCTTGCCGTAGCGCTTCGAAAGTTGCGTGCGGACATAGGCGTGCAGCGACACGTAGAAGGGACGAACCTGCTGCCACAACCGGTCCACCTCGGCGGCGAAAGCGTCCGGCGGCATATCGTACTTGGCGCGCCACATCGCGCCGAGATCCTTGAATCCCAAGTCGCGCGCGCCCTGGTTGGCCAGCACGGTTTGGCGTTCATAGCGTTTGCGCATCGGTGGCGAGATGGCGTGCCATCCTTTCCATGCACGCAGCAGCTCGGCGGCATCCCGGCTGTTTGTCATGACCCGCTCGAGGTCGTTCAACGAGAGACACTTGCCGCCCTCGCCGTCGGGACAGTACTTGCCCTTGCCGTAGTCGCTGTCGAGCGAGACGCTGATCTTCGTGAGCTCGGCTTGCAGCGCCGGATTCTTCGGTGCGGGCAGCGTCAGCGAAAGTTTCAGCAAAAGCATCTTGCGCGCGATGGCGGGAGGCAGCTTTAAGCCGTCGAAGCGCTTCGCCCTCGCGGCCAGATCGGTCGCCGCGGCGGTGACTTCTTTCTGCCCGTCGGGCGGGATCTCTGCGTTGTCGTCGGGTAAGGAGTTTCCCTTCACCCATCCGGCCCGGCATGTTCCGGTTTGTTGCGGAGATGGCGGCCTGA
>CAZRND010000070.1:1468-17740 GCA_964601345.1 uncultured Acidobacteriota bacterium
GCGGTTGCCGCGGCGGTGACTTCTTTCTGCGCGGCGGCGGCGATCTCTTCGGTGTTGTCGGTGATGAAGTTTTCCTGCACCCAGCCGGCCCGGCTGGCCTTGTTGCCGAGCTCAAAGAGGCGCTTCTCGGCCTTGGTGATGAAGGCGGTCGCTTCGGCGACGGTAGGAGGAGCGGTTTGTCCAAACAGCACGGGGGCCAACAGAATGACGGCGAGAGTCTTCAGTCGCATGGATGGATCTCCACTACTACCTTGATGTCTTCGGGGGAGCGTGTCAATGCCCGCATGTATTGGTCGAAGGGCTCGCGGCGCGTGTACATTGCCGCCAGCAGGCCCGGCCAGCGCTCGTCGATCGCTCCCAGGTCCACGACGCCCTGATCGAAGTCGCAGCGGTTTGAATTCACGCTGCCGAAGACGACGTGATTTCCGAGCACCAGGCGGTTGTTGAATTCGCCCACCGGAACCGGAAGCTTCTCGTGACTCCCGCTCACGCCGAGGACGGCCAGGACTCCGTTTCTGCCGAGCAGTCCCATCCCGGTGAGGATGAGTTGCGGCGCGCCGGTCGCTTCGAAGATGAAATCGTATTCGTTCGTGGGAATCTGTGTGAGATAGCGCGCGCCCGAGCGCTCGACGAGCTTCGCGCGCGCCGAATCCTTCGGCTCGCGCGAGTATACGTCCACGTCCATGCCGCGCAGCCGCAGCAGGAAGGCGGCGAGCAAGCCGAGGCTGCCCGCGCCAAAGACCAGCGATCGTCGCGGCTGCCAGAGCAGGCGCCGCTGGATTTCCCAGGCGTGTCGCACCGCTTTTTCCGCCACCGAGATCGGCTCGACCAGAACGCCGAGCGCGCGCAATGGGGGCGGGATCTTCACCAGGAACGGATCGGAGTCGGCGTAATACTCCGTGAGCAGGCCGTGGGCGCGGAAGATGCCGCGCTCGGTGTACTCGCCCTTGAGGCACATGTCCGTTGCGCCCGCGAGGCAGTTCGGACAATCGTCCGGACGCCGCACCGTCGCAACGACAAGATCACCGGCGCGCAGCGCTGATTTCGCTCCCGCTTCTTCCACCACGCCTACCGATTCGTGTCCGATCACCAGGAAATCCTGACCGGCAGGCGTCTGGCCGATGTGGCCGGACTCGAGTTCCATGTCCGTGCCGTCGATGCCGATTTCGATGATGCGCACGAGCGCGCCTCCGGCAGGCGCTGTCGGGCGGGGAATTTCGACGATTCGGGCGGTGTGCGCCTGGAGCGGCGTGATGGCGATGGCCCGCATCAACTGTTCAGGAAGCGCACTGCGTGATCGAACAGATCAGGCGTACCCTTATGCGCCAGGTAGATCACGAAGGTCGCGGTGATCTCGCCGCGAGCGTCGATCCAGCGGAAGCAAGGAGTGCCGAAGAGTTTGCCCATGTCCAGGATTCCGCGTCGCGACATCGGGAAAGGCGTGGTGGCAAACTCCAAACCGCGCGTCCAGGTTTTGCGGTTCCAGGGCGGCGCCGTGCGGGCGTACTTCTCGTCCCATATGCCGATCCAAGGAAAGTCCTTGCGGTGGAGCAGGTATCCGACTTCCAGGCCCAGCTTCGGATTCATGGCCTTGAACCACGCCAGGTTGCCGGGCGTTTCAAAGAGCTGCGCGGTGAATGCGGTGACGCGCTTGGTCGCCGGCGTAATGCTCCAATCGAGCAACTCGCCGAAGCGTCCCGGCGCTTTGGGCCAGACAAATTCCTTGCCGGGATCGAGCAGCGAATCCGGGCCAAGATCGCTTGGATGAACCATCGCGCGCCGGCAGGGAATTTCGAATTCCGTCCGCGCGCCCAGGAACGGCGGTCCGAATGTCACGTGCTCGCACCAGGCGATCGGACGATCGTGAGCAGACCGGTTGGCGACTCTCGTCTGCACGGCGACGATCGGAAGCTCCGAGTGAAAGGTGAGCTTGCGCTCGACTTCGAGTTGCGCTCCGGGAAGCTTGGCCGAGAATCCCGTCGATCCCGCGCGCTTCCACTTCACCACGCCGGCCTCGCCGTGGGTCAGGCCGCCGGCTCGCGTCTCGGCGGGCGACGGCGATCCGAAGGAGTCCATGCAGAGGTTGTGTCCCAGGATGCTGGCGAGCAGGCGCCCTTCGGGCGGACCTCCATAGAGGCGGTCATGTTTTTTCGGCTTGTAAGCAGAGGGCTCCATGCTCTTCCACGGCGGCGTCCAGAGCGGGTTTGGCGAGTGCCCTTTCTTGAGGCGCAGGGCGGCGATGTGACCGCCACCGGGAGCCACCTGGACAATCAGGCTACGGTTCTCAAACGTCCACAGTTTGCGCTTCATGCGTCCCCAAGCTTACGGAGGATATAAGCGGATGCCAGTATAATCACATCGGAGGGGTGGATGGAAAAGGTAAATTTAGCCCAAAAACTGGCCCTTTTTAGCGAACACTGGAAGCCCAAGGTGGTCGGCAAGATCAACGACTTTCACGTCAAGCTGGTGAAGTTTCAGGGCGAGTTTCTCTGGCACCATCACGACGCCGAGGACGAACTCTTCCTGGTGATCAAAGGCTCGATGCTGATGCGTTTCCGCGACCGCGACGTTACGGTTGGGGAAGGGGAATTCATCATCGTTCCGCACGGCGTCGAGCACATGCCTGTAGCATCGGAAGAGGCGCACATCCTGCTGCTCGAGCCGGCCACGACACTCAACACCGGCAACGTCCAGAACGAGCGCACCGTTCCCGTGCTCGACAGAATCTAGAACTAACGCTCGCCCTTCAGGAGCCACAGGACCAACACCAGCGCCACGGCCGGAATCAGGCTCGCGGCGATCAACACCGGATCGAACGAGTAGTGGTCGGCGGCGTATCCGATGAGATAGGTCGAGAGGATCGTGCCGAGTCCGGCGCCCGTGCCGGACATCCCGCTGACCGTCGCCACGGACGCTCGCGGCAGCACATCGGAAGGCAGCACGATGGCCATGGTCGAGAAGGCCGCATACGCGAAGGTCGATACGGCAAAGATCGCCGCCAGCGCATAGAGATTCGACGTTAGCACGCCCGAGGCGATAAAGGTCATGCCGATCGCACCGAACCAGAGAACGGCTCGCCGTGCTTCGATCACCGTCCAGCCGCGCCGGATGAGATAACTCGACACGCCGCCTCCAAAGAAATTCCCGAGGTCCGCCGCTGCGAAGGGAATCCACAGAGTCACCAGGCCGCCCTCGAGGCGAATGCCCTTCGACACCAGGTAAATCGGAAACCAGTCGGTGATAAAGAACCATACGGGATCGCTGAGCGACCGTGCCACGATGCCCGACCATGCCTTCTTCATTCGCACGATTTGGCTCAAAGGCAGGGGATCTGCGTTCGAGTCCTCGGCCTCCTGGTCGGCGAGGATGATTTTGCGTTCCTCGGGCGAGAGGCGTGGGTGAGATTCCGGCGGGTAGTAGAGCCAGCGCCACACCGCCCACCAAAGCAACCCGAGCGTGCCGACCAGGACAAAAGGAGTGCGCCAGTCGCCGAAGCGATGATACAGGCCGAGGACGATGATCGGCGCAATCGCTCCGCCAATCGACGATCCGCTATCGAAGAGCGCGCAGGCCCAGCCGCGCTCCTGCTTCGGGAACCACTCGGCGACGGCCTTGGTGGCGGCCGGCCAGTTGGCCGATTCTCCCGCGCCGAGCAGGAAGCGGAATCCCATGAAGCTGCGCAGCCCGGTCGCGAACGACGTCGCCATGGCCGCCGCGGAATACCAGATGACGGAGATTGAGAGGCCGCGCCGCGTGCCGGCGCGGTCGATCATGCGGCCGGAAGCGGTCTGCCCGAAGGAATAAGCCAGCCGGAAGGCGATGACCACGAGCGCGTAGTCCTGGTTGGTCCAGTGAAATTCCTGCTTGAGGAACGGCGCGAGCACCGAGAGCGTCTGCCGGTCGAGATAGTTGATGACCGTGGAGGCGAAGAGCAGGCCTCCAATCCACCAGCGCAGATGACGGATCGGCCGCGGCATTTGAAAGAGATGCTATCCTAAGATGGAAGGCCGTGATAGGTGAAGCTGCCGAACGCTGATGAGGTTCTGGTCGAGAGGGACAAGATCACGGGCTACCTCTTGAACCAAGGTCATCCCGACAATGGGGGCAAAGCCCGCTTCTTTGCTTCCTTGGGATTTCAAAGTGAACGGTGGCAGGAACTTGCACATGCCTTGAAGGTCCTTGCGGGCAGGGAGTCTTCCGTTGTCAAACGCAGTGAATCGGCCTTTGGTAAGAAGTTTGTTGTTGATGGCAACCTGGAAGCACCGGGCGGCAAAGCCCTGATGGTTCGGACGGTTTGGATCGTCGATCGCGGAGGCAGCGCGCCACGTTTGGTTACGGCCTATCCGCTGGACAAGGGAGGCGGCTCATGATCAAGGAACATGAACGCGTCGTATTGAAAGTCTCGGTTCCGTCGGAGGGACTCGAGGCCGGCGACGTCGGGACCGTGGTTCACAAGTACGAAGATGGCCGCGCATACGAAGTCGAGTTTGTGACTTTGGAAGGCAAGACAGCCGCCGTCGTGACGCTGGAAGCGTCTCAGGTTCGTCCCGTCAGCGATCGAGAGATTCCGCACGCTCGCGAACTGGCCGTGAAGTAACATCACGCCTCACATGGCTCGAACCAAGATCGTCGATTTGGCGACAGTGCGCGAGATCGCGATGAAGCTGCCGGACGTCGAGGAATCGACCGCCTGGGGCACGCCGGCGTTCAAAGTTCGCGGCGAGTGGTTCGCCGTGGTTCCCAGTCACAAATCGGCCGAGCCGGGATCGCTCGGCGTGCGTGTCGATTTCGATCAGCGCGCGGAGTTGCTGGAGTCCGCTCCGGACGTCTATTACGTGAAGGAGCACTACGTAAACTATCCCGTTGTGCTGGTGCGCCTCGCGCGAATCAAGCGCGACGCGCTCGAAGGTCTGCTGCGGATGGGTTACCAGTACAAGACCAGGAAAAAATCCAAGCGGAAGTAAGAGCTACTGGTGACATCCCAGGCACAGGAACTTTTGGCCGTGGCAGACGGCGCAGGTTTCTTTGCCGAGAGCGGCGAGATTTTTGGGATGCGAGTCTATGAACGTCGCGGTATGAGTCGTCGGCTTGAGCTTGGCATCCTTCGGATGGCAGAACGTGCAATTGAAGGGCGGATCGGGCGGGCCGTGGCAGACCAGGCAATCGGCCATCTGCGGCATGTTGATCTTGCTGACCTCGTCCGACTCCGAGAGGCCCCGATGGCATGCCTCGCAGACATTCGTGGTGTTGAGCTGCGAGCGGAGTTTGCCGGGCGGCGAAAGGTAGGCGCCTTTGTCGATGGCGCGCGCGATCACTGGCGCGATGTTGCCGAGCGCGAGATGCTTTTTGTGGCTGAACACCTTGAGGGGCATGCGCGGCGGAGCATCGGCGGCGTAGCAAAGCGCCGCCGCCGCGAGCGCGACCGCTATCCCTTGTAAGCGATTCGCCAAATCTTTTTTCCACCGTCGTCCGAAACCAGAATGCTGCCGTCGGGAAGCTGCATGATCGCCACCGGCCGTCCCCAAACGTCGGTGGAGTCGGGCGCCGTCATCCAGCCGGTCATGAACTCCTGCACCGGCCCGCTGGGCTTCTGCTTGTCAAAGGGGATGAAAGCTACCTCATAGCCGACGCGCTGCGAGCGGTTCCACGATCCGTGCAGCGCGATGAAGGCGCCGCCCTGATATTGTTTCGGAAACTGTTTGCCGGTGTAGAACGCAAAGTCGAGCACCGCGGTGTGCGATTGCAGGAGCACGTCGCCGGCGATGGTCTTGGCGACCAAGCCTGGATTTTCGCCCTTGTGCCGCGGCTCTTCGTGCGGTCCAGCGTAGGCGTAGGGCCAGCCGTAGAATCCGCCCTGCTGGATGTGCGTGAAGAAGTCGGGCACCAGATCGTCGCCCAGCGCGTCGCGTTCCTGTACGGCGGCCCAGAGCGTACTCGATCCCGGATACCAATGGATCCCGATCGGATTCCGTGTGCCAGCGGCAAAGACTTCGTGACCGCTGCCGTCGGGATTGTAGCGATTGATCGCCGCGCGTCGCGGGTCTTCGCCCGTGTCGACGTTCGATCCAGAGCCGGTGCCGACGTAGAGCTTCTCGCCCTTGGCGTCGAAGAGCAGGCTACGTGTCCAGTGTCCGGCCTTGAAGTCTTTGAACGACGTGATCTCTTCGCCGGGTCCGAGAGTCAAATTCTTGGCGTCGTACTTGTATCGCTTCACCGAGGTGCGCTCGCCGATGTAGAGGTAATCCTTCCAGAGCGCGAGGCCGTAGGGACGGTCGAGCCCCTCGATGAGCAGCTTCTTTTCCGGATCCTTCATCGCCTTCTTTTTGTCGACGAGGGCGTAGACTCCGCCGCCGTCGCCCGCGTCGCTGATGAGAATCTCGCCGCCCGGCGCCTGAACCATGAAGCGCGGGACCTTGAAGCCGCTCGCGTACTCCTCGATCTCAAATCCCTTCGGAACCTGGAGTCGCGCGCCGTTGGGACGGTCCACCACGCGCGGACGGTTGTTTGCCGACGGTGTGGCAAAGGGCGCGGGAAGTTTCGCTTCCTGCTGTTGCACCTGCGCGAATGCCAGCGCGCTGATTCCGATACATAAGGCGAGCTTCTTCATGTAAGACGACCTCCGGAGCACCATTCTACAGGGAAACACAGCGCTATGCTATTCTCAGCAGCATGGCGCGAATCCTGCTGGCTTGCTGCGTGCCGCTAATGGTTATGGCGCAAAGCATCGACGTGACACCTTACGTGTTGCCCGTAAATCCGGCGAACCGGGGCGCGGAGATTGCTGAAGTCCACCCGGCCTGGGACCTCGATTCAGACGCCGCCGATTTCGGCGGGAAGAAAATTCCAGCCGTGTGGCGCAGCAACGGACTCGTCACCGGAATGATGGGCATCCTTCGATTCGGCCCGGCCGTGCCGGTGTTTCTCTGCTGGAAGAAGGGCGCGACGGAATTCTGCCCGCCCTTTACGCCGGGCGCCGGCGGAGCGCGGATGACGCGGATGCAATCGGACGCTGTCGCCGTCACCTACTCGCCCTTCGACGGTGTGGAGGTGACGCAGACGACGATCGCCGTGAACGCGCGCCTGCTGCGCTCGCGCGCCACCGTGCGCAGTACGGTGGCGCGGCGCCTGAGCGTCCGCCTGATGGGCGGCATCGTCGAGCAGAGCGAGACGGGGCACGTCAAGCCGTTTGATCCCGCGCCCGCGAGCGAGGCGACGCGCGAAGGAGTGCGCTACGTCTGGCGGATGTCGCCGGAGAACGGCGACATCGCGCTCACGCCAGGGAAATCCGTGGACGTGGACTTCTCCTTAAGCTTCGGCGGCGACCCGAAGGCCGCCGCCGCGTCCTTCAACGATCAGCTTGCCGCGCGTCAACGACAGTCCGAGCGCGTCTGGGCGGCCGTCCCGCGATTCGACTTTCACGATCCGCAAATGAATCTCTTCCACCGCATCATGTGGGAGCGCCTGCGCGGGCTGGCCGAGAATCCGGCGGGGCGCATTCCGTTCGCCTACTTCATGGGTACAAGCGCCCCGTGGGGCATCGACGGGCTTTGGCTCTGGGACGCGGCTTTCCAATCGCAGGTGCTGCAATACGCCGATCCCGACTGGGCGACGCGCCTGATCGAAGTGGTTCTCTTCGGCCAGTATCCCGACGGGCTGGTTCCGCATTGGGCGACGCCGAACAGCCGCACCGAGATTTCGCAACCGCCGCTGCTCTCGTGGGCCGCCTGGCGTCTCTACACGAATCACGGCGGCGCGGCGTTTCTCGAGCGCGTTTACCCGCGCCTCGCGCGCATGCACCAGTGGTTCGAGAAGGCGCGCACGCGTCCCGACGGATTGCCTTATTGGAAGCAGCCGGATGAATCGGGCATGGACAACTCCCCTGCGTTCGACGAAGGCGCCGACGCGCACGTCGATCTTGTGGCGCAGCTTGTGGCCGATGCCGGAATGCTGGCCGAGATCGCGGGCGCGCTCGGACGCAAAGACGATCAGCAGGCATGGCTCAAGCAGCAGGACGTATGGCGCGAGCGCATGGGCCGCATGTGGGACCAGCAGGACGGTTTCTACTTCCCGATGAAAGCCGAGAAGCGCATCCCAGTTTACGGCATTCAAGGATTCTTTCCTCTGTGGGACACGAAGCTTGAACCGGCCCGCCGCGCCGCACTGCTCGCACGGCTGCAGGATCCCGCCGAGTTCTGGACGCCGTATCCGGTGCCATCGGTTTCTCTGAAAGCTCCGCAGTTCATGCAGCCGAAATGGTTCGCCAATACGTACGGGTCGCCGGAGACTGGACGCCGAGCGACGGAGCGCCTCGAGGATTACACGTCCGTCTACTGGCGCGGTCCGGTATGGGTCTTTGCGAACGCCATCATCTATGAGGGACTGCGCCGCTCCGGCGAATTCTCTGTCGCCAACGAGCTCGGTGCGCGCATGGTCAAGATGATGTTCGAGGCGGCGCGGTACGGCGGCATGTTGTGGGAGAACTTCGATCCGCGCGACGGGAAGCCATCGCGCCTGCTGCCGAAGGGGCAAGCCGACGAAATGGCGGCGTCCATCTATTTCTTGAAGGCGCTCTACGACTCGCAGGTGGGCGTCGAGCCGGCCGAGGCGCCGCGCCCCGATCTGCTCCGGCTGCGCTACACAGCCGTCCCGAAGGCCGATGTTGGCGGATTGCGCTTCGGCGCGTGGAAGATCTCGCAAAAAGTCTCAGGCGATGAAGTTGTGATCACCGTCGATCGCGCGCCGCAGAAGGACGCCAGGGTAGAAGTCGAAAATCGCACAGGACAGCGCCTGCGTACCCGCGTCATCGGCGCGAAAACGACAAAGCAACCACAGATGGACACAGATAAACACCGATAAGACGGGAAGGAATTACCTTTTATCTGTGTTCATCTGTGTGTATCTGTGGTTCCAATTCCTCCGTGTGGGAATTGCCGGTAGTGCTCCGCCAACAAATCGGGTCCGAAATCCCCGCGCAGGTCGCGCCAGACGCTGTGGATGTGGTTGGCGTCGTTCTGCGTGTTGTCGTACTCGATTAGGAATGTCGGTCCCTGGACGCGGTAGTAATGTTTTTCGCGCGGCTTGCTGCCGCCGGCCCAGGCGAAGAAAACCTTATCCCACCCGGCCGTCTGCAGCTCTTTGCGCCGAGCCTCGGCGACGTCCTCGGGGTTTCGCGTGATGTATACATCCACCAGGCGAATCAGAATCTCGCGCTGCTTGGGCGTCATGGCGGTGTAGGGAAGTCCCGTAGGTTCGCCGATTTCGGCCTTGCGCTTGTTGGAAGTAATGATGTCGGTCGGCGCTTCCTTCAAGATCACGGCCCGCGTCTGCTGTTTGTCGTCGAGGGACATGAGCAGCTCGCGTCCAAAGTCTTCTTCCTCGGGCAGCGTGCGAAGTCCTTTGCGCGGACCGTCGAGCACTTGCGCGGGATTGGCGCCGAAGAATTGCGGCGTCGTGGCCTTCACTTCGCCGCGGTCCACGGCAAAGTTCACCGAGAGATGATGGCCTTCGATGCGCCATCCCCAGCGTCCCAGCGCCGACGGATCGCCGAAGACCGAAACGTAGTAGAGCTCGGAGTCGCGCACCGGAGTGTTCTGCATCCCCTTTTCGATCTCGCGGAGCACGGCATCGAGGCTCATGATCGTGGTGGCCTGGATGTATCCGCGCCGGCTCAGGCCGCTCGATAGGAAAGCGTGGGCCAGGCGCTGCTGTTCCGGGAGCATTTCTTTGAACGTGATGCCCTTGCGGATGCGCGGCACGAACCACCAGTTCTTGCGCTCCTCGTCCGTGTAGGCGAAGGTAGTCTTGGCCTTCTGGTCAGGCGTCAGCGAGGCCAGAAAGTGATTGGCCGTATCGGCCATCATGGAGCCGGTTTTCCAACGCTCGTAACCGGCGGACGCAAAGGCAGCAACCAGGGCAAAGGCGAGGCAGAGATAGATTGCGCGGATCATGATGCCGAAGGTAGCACCCTCGTGCCACAGAAGCAAGGATCACTTGCGGGCGAAGGCGGAGTAGAGGGCGAAACCCATCACGCAAAGCACCGCTGTAGCTGTCGAGATCACGACCGCCGATCCTAGGGTCAGGACGCCGATGACGGCGCCCGACACGTCGCCAATCCAGACCAGCGACGCCAGCGCGCCGATGAGCGCGCACGCAAGCGCGATCTTCTCGGTGATACTGACGGGCTTCATCGCCTGTTCCGCGGCTTCGCGCCGGGCACGAAGCTGCGCTTTCCACCAGACCAGCGCCGCGCTCGGCACTGTGATGTCGGCCGTATCGTGTTCCTCGAAGAAGTGCGCCACGAGAACCGCCTCCGTGCAACTCTCGCACTCCGCAAGATGAGCCCGCAGGGGCGCACCCGACTCACTTTCGAAGTAGCCGGATTTCCTGGCGGTCAAAATCTCTTGTTCCCTGGGACATGCCTTCATGGCCGCCCTCCTTGCCGCATCGCGCGGATCACGCCCGCCAGCTTGTGGCGCGCACGGTGCAGCATGGGCCGCACGCTGTTCTCGCGCAATCCTGACGCTTCCGCAATCTCGCGGTGGCTCGATCCTTCGGCATAAGCGAGCCAGAGCAGGACGCGCTCGCGCGGCTTCATCTCCGCCATGGCGCGCTCGAGGTCGGCGCGAACTTCGATCGCGCCGGCCGGGCCGACGGACGAGGCGGTTTCCAGTCCGTCGGAAGTCAGCTCCGGCTCAACCCGCTGCCGCCGCCATTTGTCACGCAGCAGGTTGGTAGCGATGCGGAAGAGATAGCTCTTGGCCTGCGCTTCGCTGAATTCGGGAAGGCGAACGCGCAGGAAGCGGTAATACGCTTCCTGCACCAGGTCGTCGGCAGCCGAGGAATCTCGCGTCGTGTGATAGAGGTAGGCCCACAAGCGGCGGGCCGTCCTCTCGTAAAAGATGCGGAAGCGTTCCTCGTCCATTTGGAACGCCTCAGCATCCGCTTCCGCGGCCTGGCATAGGTCGGTCCGAGTGAGCGCCCATCCGTTCATTGCGCCTTCCCATTCAGGAGACCGAAGGACTTCGACAGCGAGTAAGCGAGTCCCGCGGAGAAGATGAAACCGATGCCCAGAGCCAGGACGACCGTTCCGAGGACGAGCAACACTTCCTTGTCGCCACCGATCTCGCGCTGCAGCCATAGAAACGACGTTCCAAGCAGGATGGCGACCACGCCCACTTGAGTGGACCAGAGGATTCGTCCAAAGGGGAAGGGCGGGCCCGGACGGCGATCCATCGCCGAGAGCGACGGCTCGAGGAAACGCTTGCCAGCGTCCGTCTCCATGAAGGCCAGCAGTTCCGGGCCGGAGCCGAAGCGATCGAGCAGTTTGGTTTGCATGTCCGTTTGGATTGCCACGGCCTTGCCCCAACGCCGGTTCTCCATGACCGCACGGACGAACCAAAGAGCGGATCCGAGGAAGCCGCTGAAGACCAGGAGGATCATGATGCCCTCGCGCACCTTCTCACTAGCGCGGGCGTTGTCCGATTGCCGGATCGCCTGCAGGCGGAGTTCGTCGTCATACCAGCGGCTTTGGGTAGCCGCCGGCGCCGCGGCGGCGAGCAGCAAAATCAATGCGGTGGTTCTTATCAAGGTGCGCATACCCGTTACAACGGGCCCTGCGCTGGGATGTTAACAGGTTTAGCGGGGCCAGCGGGCCAGCAAAAGCACCTTCGCCGCGCCGCGCAGCACGTGGATGTAGAAGCTCTCGCCGTCGAGTTGCACTTCGTAGAAGCGTTTCCGCTTGCGGTCCTTGACGAAGGGCGTGCCGCGATAGAGGGCGATGCTCAGCCGCTCCACCGCTTCGACACCGCACTTGCCCAAGTCCTCGACAAAGACGTTCTCGAGGCGCAGGAGGCTTCCCGTCTTAATTTCCTTGAAAGTTCCGAGTACGGTTGCGTTCATGTCATTCCATCTCGTGTTGATTGCCGCTGCGCTCATTGCAGTATTACCTCCTGTCCTTCCTTGAGCCCCGTAATCTCCGTCTTCGACCCGTTGCTGATGGCCACCTTCACCGGCTGCTTGCGCCTTCCATCCTTGGCCGCGGCGTCCGGAACTTCCACACTCGCGGACTTGTCTTTGGCGTAGAGGATGGCCGATTCGGGAACGATCAGCACGCTCTTGTGTTCTTCGAGAATGATCTCCGCGTTCGCCGTCATCAGGGCTTTCAGTTCGCCGGCCTTGTTGTCGATCGAGACGCGCACTTCAAACGTCGTGACGTTGTCCTTCTCCACTCCCATGGGCGAAATCTTGGTCACCTTGCCGTGAAACTTCTTGTCCTTAAAGGACTCGACCGTGATCCGCGCCGGCTGTCCGAAGTAAATCTTGCCAACGTCGCTTTCATCGACCTTGCCCTTCACGTAAACCTCGCGCATGTCGCCGAGCGTCATGATCAGCGTAGCCTGCGATCCGAGCACCAGGATCGACGAAACGGCATCGCCGACTTCGCGATCGCGCGAGAGCACCACGCCGTCCATCGGCGCGCGGATCGTGGAGTTTCGCAGGTCCTCGCTGGCCCGGTCGAGCGCGGCGTGCGCCTGGGACACCTGCGCCTCGCCCTGCGCGATCTGCGCCTGCGAGACGCCCAGGCTGCCCGTGGCGCTCTTTTGCTTGTTGCGCGCCAATTCGTAAGCCTTCTCGGCGTCCTCGACGCCCGAGAGCGGGATCAGCCCGTCCTTATGAAGCTGCCGGGCGCGATCCATGCCCTTCTGCGTGAACGGAACGTCGGGCCCTTCCGCATCGATGCGCGTTCTCTCGTAGCCGGCTCGCGCGGCCTTCAGATTGGCTTCAGCCGACTGCACCTGGGCCGTCGATTCGCGAACCGCGGCCTGGAGATATTCCTTATCGAGCTCGGCGAGAATCTGCCCCTCGCGCACGTTGTCGCCCACGTTCACGAGCAGAGTCTTAATAATCCCGCTGGCCTTCGACTTCACTTCCACGCGCGACAGCGGCTCGATCTTGCCCGTGGCCACCACGGAGCGGGCCAAGTCGCCGCGCTCCACCTGCGCGATCTTCGATTTGTCGATGGGAACCTTGGCGCGGCTCAGCGCGGTAAAGGTCAGCGCCGCTACAACGACCGCCGTCGCTGTAATGCCAATCATCAGCCTTCGTTTCGATTTCCGTTGCACGGCGATTACCTCTCCTGTTGGGCTACACCGTTATGTACGACGCAGGTGGCTGAATGGTTCCGTCGACTTTGTACATTTATTAGACGCAGCAACCCTCGTTAAGTTATGTAAAAAGTGGCGTGATACCATGCCCTTGACCGTATGGACACGGCCGTCGTCTTCCGCCTCTTTCTGGCCGCCGTTCTGGTGGCCGGAAACGGCTTCTTCGTGGTGGCCGAATTTGCGCTGGTACGCGTGCGTCCAACCCGTCTGAGGCAACTCGCCGGCGAAGGGCACAGCGCGGCGCAAGTAGCTCTGCATCTGCTGAGCGTCATGGACCGCGTCCTCGCAGGAACGCAGTTGGGCGTAACCATGGCCAGCCTCGGCCTGGGTTGGGTGGGCGAGAACACTCTGGCCGACGTGCTGATGCCTTTCCTGCATCCTTTGTTCGGCTCGATCGCCCCGGCGGTCGGACACGCCATCGCCCTGACACTGGCCTTCCTCGGCGTCACGGTGGTGCACATCATCTTTGGCGAGCTGGTTCCGAAAAATATGGCCCTGGCGCACGCCGATCGGGTGGCCATGTTGGTGGCCCGCCCGCTCGATCTTTTCGTCTCGGTGAGCTATCCCGCCATGCGCTTCGTCCAAGTGGCGGCGACCACGGTCTCTCATTGGATGGGAGCCGCACACGCCGGACACGGCCAGGTCCACTCCGCCGAGGAACTGAAGATGCTGATCGCCGCCGGGCGCGAGGTCGGACTGCTGCCTGCGGCTCAGGAAGCGATGATCCGCCGCGTCTTCGATCTCGATCAGCTCATGGTCCGCGAGGTCATGGTGCCGCGACCCGACATCATCTCGGTTCCCGTGAGCATCAGCAAAGACGACCTGCTGCGCATGGTGCGGACCAACAATTTTTCCCGCGTTCCCGTGTACGAGGACACGCCCGAAAAGATCATCGGCGTCCTGAACGTGAAACAGCTTTTTCGCTTCTGGGGAGACTCGACGATTCCGTTGCGCTCGCTCCTGCACAAGCCGCTCATCGTGCCAGAGACGAAGCCGCTTGGCGAACTGCTCGAGGAGTTCCTCGCGCAGCGACGCCAGATGGCCGTCGTGGTCGACGAGTTCGGGCGCATCGCCGGACTCGTCACCGTGGAAGACGTGCTCGAAGCCGTGGTCGGAGAGATCGAGGACGAATTCGACCGCGGCGCGCGCCCGCGCCCCACGGCCGAGGTCAAGGTCCTCGATCTCGACGGCGGCACCAGCCTGCTCGATCTCGAGAATCACTACGAGATCTCGCTGCCGCGCGGCCAGGGCTTCGAGACCCTGGCAGGATTCGCGCTCTGGCGTCTTGGAAACATCCCGCACGTCGGCGACGCGTTCGTGTTCGAGCAGCGGAGGTTCATCGTGCTCGAAATGGAGCGCCGTCGCATCGCCCGCGTACGCATTGAAAAGGCGCCGAAATGAAGTTGGGCTGGCTCGGCCGGCGCTTGCTGTGGACCCTGCCGGTTCTGTATCTGACGGCCACCGCGGTCTTTCTCCTGATTCACATCGTGCCGGGCGATCCAGTAGAGCAGATGCTCGGCGAGGGCGCGCGCGCCCAGGAAGTGAGTGACGTGCGTCACGCCTGGGGACTCGACGCGCCACTGCCGGAGCAATACTGGCGCTACCTCAAGGGTCTCGCGCGCGGCGACCTGGGGCGGTCCTTCAAATTCAGCGCGCCGGTCAAAGACGTGATCCTGGCCCGTTATCCAGCGACGATCGAACTGACGCTCGCGGCGCTCGCGGTGGCGTTGTTGCTGTCCGTGCCGGCGGGCGTGCAGGCCGCCGTGCACCACCGGGGGTGGATCGATCGCGTCCTTGGATTTGTGAGCTTGCTCGGGCTTTCGTTTCCGAACTTCGCGCTGGGGCCGGTTCTGATCCTGCTGCTCTCGATTCAACTCGGATGGTTGCCGGTGTCGGGGCGGGGAACGCTGGCCCAACTCGTTCTGCCCGCGGCGACGCTCGGCGCATCACTCGCGGCTATCCTCACCCGGATGGTGCGCTCCTCGATGCTCGAGGAGTTGCGCCAAGACTACGTACGTACGGCGCGCGCCAAGGGCTTGCGCGAACCGGCCGTTGTCTACGGCCATGCCTTGCGGAACGGACTGATTCCGGTACTGACAGTCGTCGGTCTGCAATTCGGTTCTTTGCTGGCCGGGGCGATCGTCACGGAGACGATTTTTTCCTGGCCCGGCCTGGGCCGCCTGACGATGCAAGCCATCAGCGCGCGAGATTATCCGCTGAGCCAGGGGTGCCTTCTCTCGATCGCCGTAACTTACATTCTGGTGAACCTGCTCACCGATCTTCTCTACGGCGTGCTGAATCCGAGGATTCGCACGGCATGACGAGGAATCCCATGGCCGTGGCCGGAGCGGTATTCGCCGCAGTCCTTGTGGTCATCGCCGTCGCCGCGCCGCTTCTCGCTCCGGCCGGTCCAAGCGATATGGACCTGGCGTCGCGTCTCGCGCCGCCGGCCGCCAAGCATCTCATGGGCTCGGACGAGCTCGGTCGCGACATCTTTTCGCGCGTCGTGTACGGCGCTCGGATTTCGCTCATCGTCGGCATCAGCGTGGTCGCGCTTTCGCTTGCGACAGGCATGCTGATCGGTGCAGTGTCCGGATTCTACGGCGGCTGGATCGATGCCTTCTTCAACGTAATCGTGACCAACACGCTGCAGGCTTTTCCGGGGATCCTGCTGGCGATCGCCATGGTTGCTTTTCTCGGGCCGGGGCTGGCAAAGCTGGTCCTCGCGCTCTCCATCGGCGGCTGGATCGGCTACGCCCGCCTGGTGCGCGGCCAGGTGTTGCAAACAAAGGATCTTGAATATGTTGTGGCGGCGCGAGCGCTCGGGGCGTCGGACGCGCGCATCTTCCTGGCTCACATCCTGCCGAACATCGTCCAGCCGGTGATCGTGCAGGCGGCCATCGGAATGGCCGGCGCGATCCTGGCGGAGGCGACGCTGAGCTTTCTAGGTCTGGGTATCCCGCCGCCCGCGCCAAGCTGGGGCTCGATGCTGAACGACGGCCGCAGCCATCTCTTCGATGCGCCGCACCTGGTGGTCTTTCCCGCGCTGGCGGTGATGTGCGCCGTGCTGGCCTTCAATTTCCTGGGCGACGGACTTCGGGACTACGTG
>CAZRND010000071.1:0-17390 GCA_964601345.1 uncultured Acidobacteriota bacterium
GCTCGATCTGCCGCCGCGCGCGCTCGTTCGATTCGTACGGCCGGTAGCGCCGCCGCGCGCCCTCGACCGTGAGCCGCCACAGAAACGACGCCATGGTCTCGCCCGCGGGCACGGGATAGCGCGGGAACTGGTAGCCCAAATTGTCCAAAGTAAAATCGAGGCGCGCGGAAAGCTCGCCGGTGCGAGCGACGGCTTCGGGAATGTCGGCAAAGAGCCGGACCATCTCTTTCGCCGATTTCAGATGTCGCTCGGCGTTCGCTTCGAGCAGGCGGCCCGCGGCTTTCTCGCCGTCGAGATGCCGCTTGTGCCGGATGCATGTAAACACGTCGAGCAGCTCGCGCTGTTCCCGGCGGGAGTAGCGCACGCCGTTCGTCGCGACCACCGGCAGGCCCATCCGCTGGGCCAGCGCCGCGATCGCTTGATTGCGAGCTTCTTCTTGGCGTGAAAAATGACGCTGCAACTCGGCGTAGACATTGCCGTGTCCGAAAATATGGATGACTCGCGCTGTCTCCAGGTTGACAAGCGCGATCAAGCCGGACGAAAACTCTTCGAGGTCCGCGTCCGTAGCCGCACCTTCGCCTTTCTTGTTGGCGCGCAACTTCATTCGCGTCACCAGCCGGGAGAGATTCTGATATCCGGCGCGATTCTCCACGAGCAGCGGAAGCCGCAGGCCATCGGACATCGTAATTTCCGATCCGATGTGGGCGCGGATGCCGGCCTTGCGCGCGGCCATATGAAAGCGCGGTGCGCCGTACACGCCGTCGCGATCGAGCAGGGCCATGGCGGGCAGGCCGAGCTCGGCGCATCGTGTCACGTAATCTTCGGGAAGCGCCGCGCCTTCGAGGAAACTGAACGCCGAGGCGGCATGTAGCTCGACGTATTCAGTCATAGCATCCGTCCACGAACCAGGCCGAGGTCGCGAGGTCTCGGTAGATGCGGTAAAGCCCTGCGCCATCTATGGAGATGTCCCATTCCTCGCGAGACCACGCCGTTGTCGTCCACCAGTCGCCGGAACTGCGCCAGGGTCCGGCGGACTTAGTGATGCGTCCGTGTATGCCGTGGGCAACAATTTTTTGTCCTGTCACGCGCGCGGGCAGGGGCGGACGGAAACGGCGCAGTACAAGTTTTGGTACGGGCCGTTCCGCGAGTTGCTGCCGTTCCTCGGGCATACGGAACGGCGTCATCCGGAACGCGTCGGGGCGATGCGTGTCCAAAAGTTCCGGCGATCCTACGTTGCCCGCTCCCACGAGGCGCGCGATCCGCGCCATGGTGATCTCCAGCCGATCCGGCTCGGGCGCCGCAGGCAGGAACAGACCGTGTTGCAGCGTGCGCGGCGGCGCCGGCGTGGCGCGCATCGCGACGGCGGCCACTGGCTCGCTCGGGGGATGTTTTTCGATGTGAAATTGCAGCAGCTTCAGCAGCGTCCTGGTGTCGCGCATGGGGAAGGGCAGGCGCAAGACGCGCTGGTCGTGATTCAAACAGAGGTGGATTTCCTCGGCGGCCAGCCCGCGCGATTCGAGCGCCGCGCAGAGCGAATGAAGCAGACCGGAAACGACGAACATCAGCGGCTCGACCTCCGCCACCGGATATTCGAGCTCCTGCGATTCGGCGAATTCCGTGGCGGCTACTTCCGGCAGCAGCGGACGCGCCAGCGCTCCGCGCGCGCGCCGCTGCCAGGCCACGCCCGCCGCGCCGAGCCTCGCCGCGAGGTCCGCTTCCGGAAGCGCGGCGAGATCGCGGAAGGTCCGCAGTCCCCAGAGCCGCCAGATTTCCTGGACGTCTTCGGGAGCGCCGAGCAGAGCGAGCGGAAGACGGCCCAGCACTCGCGACTCGCTGCCGGGACGTACCACGGTGGTTCCCGTGAAAGCGCGCGCCGCGCAGAGAGCGGCATCGGGATTCGCGGCCACGGCGACGCGTGCGCCCGCCAGCCTAGATGTTGCGTCGGCAATCTTGCGGGCGATCTCGGCGGGGGAGCCCATCAGGCGGTCGAGTCCGGCGAGATCGAGGATCCCAATATTTGGCGCCAGGATTTCCACGCGAGGGGAGAACGTACGGGCGGCGGCAATGTCGCCGATTATGCAAGCAAACATGACTCCGCCTCAAAGGTGGCTTGCTCGGAACGGACCGGCTTGCGCGGCGTAGCTTCGATCGCCGCGCCGCGCAGCAGTTGTCCTTTCCACAGCGCGGTCTTCTGCGACATTTCGATTTGCAGCGCGGCCGCCGATCCGGTGCAGTGTTCCCGGGCGATCACCACCAGCGAGGTCGGTTTGTGCTCCACCGCGCGGCGAAAGCGAAACCAGGTGTGCAGCGGGATGTTTCGGAGGTCGCGCGAAGTGAAGTTGGCGAGGTCGAGCGCGACCATGCTGAATCCGCCGGCCTGCAGCAGCCAGTCGGTCACCTGCAGCGCGCATCGCCTGTTGTTGGCGCAGCGAATCCATAGCAGAAAGCGCAGGTCGACGCCCGCCTCCGCGGCGGACGCGGGATCGAAAACATCGGCGGGATCGACCACGGCGCAGGCCCCCTGTCGCCGGGTCGTCGCCGCGAGGGCGGAGTAAAGCAGGGCCGTTCGCCCGGAAGACGGAGGCCCAACCGCCTCGGTGATGGCGTCCCTGGGGAGCTCCAGTCCGGCGACGCCGGAAGGTATCGTAAGCCATTGTTTTTCATGGACTAATGGGAACGGAGAGGGCAGTGCGGCAATCTGGCGGGGCATGATGTAGTGCTCTTATTTTCGTATTTTATTCGCTATAAGCATCCTCCTTTCGGAAGCCCTCTGTCAAGAGGGAATTGCTGTGCCATAATAGTGCCCATGGAGATCCCGAAGAAACCCGATCACGAGGATCCGCTCCTATCGGACCGCGCTGTTTTCTCGGAGGAAGCGCCACAGGACTTGTCCGAGAATCACGACGCCCATTTGTATCCGTCGATTGACAAACAGACCATCGAGGAACTCTCAGATCCAGGCTGAGCATGGAGATCCACCGCCCGCTTAAAACCGTAGGAACAATCAGTACTTCTTCAGTAAAGAGGGCGGCACTAAAGCAGAGAGGCGCTTGACCCACTTTCTCATCAACGCCCGTCCGATATTGCTGTCGTCTGGCGATGCGAGGAAAGTCTTGATCTCCGAGACCCGTTTTTCTTGGGAGTCTTCAGTCTTGTTCGCAATTGCAAACACTTGAGCCAGCAAATCGCCCCACTGGCCATGCGCTGAAGCTACACCGATATTCGTCTTGATCCAACTCTCGCCGCGAACCTTAACGATGAAAGCGATTACGTGATTGAAGGTTATGTACGTTACGCCTTTTCCCTCGTAGTGCTCGTTCGGGTCATTAGAAAAGACGACGTAGCGAAACCGGCACTTATCATCCTCTAGCCGGAACGTCGTTGATAAAGTGTTTCCAACGCGCTCGAGATCAGGACCATCGTGCAGGCCAACGAAACGTGCGATATAGGTCGCAACTTTTCGCGCCTCGACGGGATCTCGCCAGACGCGATTAGGCTTGTTGTCGTTGCCGGACTTTACTTCTGCAATCACAGCATCGATCCTTCCCTTCGCACCGTCAACCAACAGAAGGTCGTTGGCAATGTGGAGCGTGCCGGTTACCTCCGTAGAGTATGGCATTCTGAGGCCGATAATGTCCGTCTCGGTATGGTTGCCGACATGGCCCCTAGATATCCGGGTTGGATCCTCACCTGCATGGACAATGAAATTAGGAACAGTGAAATAGCCATTTAAGCGGAGGTAAGAAGCTATGAATGTTTCGTATTTGTCTGCCATCAGGGTTTCCTTGAGGGATCAGTGATCCCGAGTCTCATCACTGTCCTTTGTCTGAATCAAAACTCAGCCGGGCTTCAGCACTACGGATTGAAAGGCTAAGGGCCAGCGTCGAAACGGGCGCTTTCTGTGTGCGTGCGATAGAGTCGGTCAAGTTCGCGTTGTCTAAATATTCGGCCAAGATACAAACCATATTTCCTAGAGGTATAGGTGAGGGAGGCTAGCAAAAGTAAGCTCCCAAAATGGTCCCACCACTGATTCCATGCAGCTCCGAGTAGGGCGAGGGGAAGGACACCGACGCCAACCAAGAGTAGTCCGCTGAGGACGCCGATAATTCCGAACGCTTCGAGAGTCAAGAGGAGCGAATAAAACCAGCATGTTGCTCCGTGAAGATAGGATGCCAGGATCAAAGCGTTTCCTATGAATTCCTGAAGCCGCCGAACGGCAGAAAGGGGAAGGAGTATGACAACAGTGACAGCCATCGCCAGTAGCGACAGAACGCTTAGATATGGGAGGATTTTATTGCCTAGCCAGGCGGCACCAGTAAAGAAGAGAAATGGAAGGGCAACGACGGCCGCGAGAATGCCGAAGCCCAGGATATTGCTGCCGAAGGACTTGGCGAGTTGGCGCAGTTTCATACCTCTCCCGATCGTCATGATAGACCAATCGCATCGCTGCCAAGGAAGTCATTTGTTCGGCTGGGTGTGTCGCGTTGATCAGCCTTCGAATCTGGATCTAGGTGAAAGCGCGGCTGGGATTCGTCGAAACCCGCGATGACATCGAGATGTCCGCCCTCAGCTTCGACGTAGGAGCATCGCGTGCCGTCCTACAATCGATTTTTGAGGTTGCCGGCCTACCTTGAGGGATTTGGCGAGCCTCGTTTGGTGGTTCGCCGGGGCCGACGCATTTGTGGGGTCATTTCGGCTTCCATCCGCTTCTCCAGAGACCGGGAACGCGCCCGCGCACGCGGCGTCATCTTCGCTTGGAGGATTTTGAATGATCTCGCCATCGTCGCCCGCTCCTCTTGAGGACTATAACACCTAAAATGAAAGTGCATTATTGGCAGAAGAACATTAGGAGCGGGGTTAAGTCCCTTGCCCGTAACACGATGCTCCTCCTATGGGCAGGCAGGAGAACGGTAGGAGGAACGCCTTACTTCTTCAGCAGCGGCTCCGCAAAACGGATAGGAATGCCGAAGTTCGATCCGCCGAAGCCGGCGAGGATGGCGAAGTTCACTCCAATGACTTTGCCCTGGCTGTTGAAGAGCGGACCGCCTGATCCGCCGGACGTCGTCTGCGCGTCGTAGACCAGCTTGTCGCGGAGCACGTCGCCGAGATGTCCCTGCGTCACGAGCGGCCGGATCAGCCGCCGTCGCGCCAGCTCCGACATGATCGCGCGCGGATTGCCGTTCGCCGTCTCTACGATCGTCTTCACGGTGGCTTCGTCGGTGCGCGCCAGAATCGCGTCAAGGCCGGTGGCGTAGCCCATCAGCACCACCGGTTCGCCGCTCACCGCCGCCACGCCCGCGCCCAACGACAGGACCGCGCGCTTCAAGTCGCCGAGATCGCCCTGCAATACAGCGAGGTCCGCCTCGCGCGAAAGCAGCAGCGTGCGCACGCGAAAGGCTCGCGCATCATTCGGGAAATAGGCGGCCATCTCGACGGCGATCGGCTCCAGCCCGTCCTGCACCACGGAGTTGATCTCCGCGTTCTCCCACCACGGTTCGGCCACGTGATGATTCGTCACGATCCGCCCGTCCTCCGAAACCAGAAAACCGGTGCCGAAGAAATCGAGCCGCACTTCCGGCCCGGGACCATCCAGGCTGTAGCGCGGTTTTTCGTCCGCGGGTCTTTCGCCCTCGCTCTCCGCGACGGGCAGGACGCGCAGCCGCCGCCCCGAAAAATGATCGCGAAACGCGACGACGACATGTAGCAGGCAAACACTCTGCGAATACGAGCGGATGATGCCCTGGGCCATGCGACCTTCGCTGTCGATGCGCTGCAGATGCGCGTTCGTCTCGCCGAGCTGGCGGCGCAGCGCGGCCACTTCCGCGGAATCGGGCGACGGCGCCGCGGCGATCTGCTCGCGCAGTTTCTTCGATTCTCCCTCGAGGCGCTGCTTGTGCGCCTCGGGCGTCGCGGCCGCCTTGTCGATCTCCTCACGAGCCTTGCGGGCCCGCTCGATCAGCGTTTCCTGGCGAACCAGGCCGCGCTCGAATCGCGCGATCACGGCGTACTGCCGCTGGGTTTCGCGGCGCGCGCCCCGCTGATAGGAGAGGAAGATGCCGCCCATCGCCGCCGTCGCCAGCAGGATGGCCAGCACGCCCAGCTTCAACTCGCGGCTCAGCGTAAAGGCGTCGCTGGTCATCTTCTCGGTGACGGCGAGCGCCTGAAAAGCGGTCTGCGAAACCTGGAAGCCCTCTTCGGCTATGCGCGCGTGGGCGCGCAGGTCTTCCATCTCTTTGTGGACCCGCAACTGCGCCCGGACGCGCGAGAGCAGCTCGGCCTCGGTCTCCGCCGAGACAGCGTCGTCCGCGCCGTGGTCAAGCGCTTCGGCGCGCGCGGCGGCGCTTTCGGCCAATACAACCACGCGGGAGCTTCCGGCGGTCTTGATCTGCGAGAGCAGATCCAGGGAATCGACGAGCGCCACGGCCACGTCATCCCGGCGCGCCGCTTCGAGCGACGCGGCTGCGGACTCCGCCAGGACCACGTCGAAGCCGGCGTTCGTCAAGATCGCTTCGAGCGATCGGCTGCTGACGACGAGGATCTTGGGACGCGACGTTTCCACGGGGAATGATTATAAGATAGGAAGACATGTGGCCGATCACCGGCGTCGCCGCGGGATTCTGCGGGTTCATGTACTACGCCGCCGGAGTGCCGCGGTCGCAGGTCTTCGGCCCGTCGCTCTGGCGCGCGAAAGCGGACGGCTCGCGCCTGGCGCTGACCTTCGACGACGGACCGAGCGAGAGCACGCCGGCGTTCCTCGACATCCTGGCCGAGTACAAGACGCGCGCGACTTTCTTCCAAATCGGCGCGAACGCCCGCCGCCTACCCGAGATCGCGCGGCGTGTCGCAAACGAAGGGCACGAGATCGGCAACCACACCGAGCAGCACAAGCGCTTCTATCTCTGCGCGGCGGCCGAAGTCGCCGCCGACATCGAGACCGGCCAACGCTCGCTTGAAGAAGTCCACGGACGCCCGCCGCGCCTGTTCCGGTCTCCCTGGGGCGCGCGATGGTTCGGCATGTATCCGGCGCTCAAGCGCGCGGGACTGCGGTCGGTGATGTGGTCGCTCCCGGGCCACGACTGGGAGTGGCGGCCGGAGTGGGTCTCCGCGCACGTCACGGCGCGCGCCAGAAGCGGCGACGTCGTGCTGCTGCATGACGGTGACACGACCACTCCAGGCGACCGACGGCAGGGCTCGGCGCAAGCGCTGCGGACGATCCTCGAGTCTTTTGCAAAGCGCGGCGTGGCCGCCGTGACGGTGAGCGAGCTGTTTGGGCTGGATCCAAATGCTTGAAGAAAAGGTCATCGAGATCATTACCCGCGTGCAGAAGCTGGAGCCGGGCCGCGTCACGATCTGCTCGACCTTCGACGAATTGGGCATCGACTCGCTCGACGGCGTCAACCTGCTCTTCGCTTTTGAAGAGGAATTCAAGATCAACATCCCCGAGCACGTCGCGCAGCAAATGAAGAGTGTGCGCCAAGTGGTCGAAGGACTGCAGGCCGTGCTCGACAAGAGCCAAACCTGACGTGCGGCGCGTCGCCATCACCGGACTCGGCGCCATCTCGGCGATGGGCGTCGGGGTGCCCGCGCTCTGGGACGGCCTGACGGCCGGACGTAACGGCGCGCGGCGCATCACGTTGTTCGATCCTTCGTCGTTGACCGAAGCTGGATCGGTGGCCGCAGAAGTTCCGAACTTCGATCCGCTGCGCCATTTTCCCGCCAAGAAGCTCGACCTGCTCGATCGCTTCAGCCAGTTTGCGCTCGTTGCCGCGGCGGAGGCGCTCGGCGATTCGGGATTGCAACTCACGGATGCCCAACGCGAACGCGCCGGCGTCGCGATCGGCACGGGCATGGGCGGCGCGGCGACGCAGGACGAAGGCTACCTCTCGGTCTACGGTCGCGGCGCGCAGCGCGTGCATCCTTTCACGATCCCGCGGCTGATGTACAACGCCGCAACCTCGCAGCTCAGCATGGAGCTCGGCCTGCGCGGACCGTCACTGGCGTTCTCGACGGCGTGCGCCTCGGCGTCGCACGCCATCGGCGAGGCGGCCGAAATGATCCGCGCCGGCCGCGCCGACGTGATGCTGGCCGGCGGCACGGATGCGCCCGTTGTCTACGGCGTGCTGAAGGCGTGGGAAGCGATGCGCGTGCTCGCGCCGGTCTGCCGTCCGTTCTCGGCAGACCGGCAGGGACTGGTGCTCGGCGAGGGCGCGGGCGTGGTGGTGCTCGAGGAGTGGGAGCAGGCACGGGCGCGCGGCGCGGTCATCCACGCCGAGCTCGCCGGATACGGCGCCACAGCCGATGCCGGTCACATCACGCAGTTGGGGCAGGATGCCCCGGCGCGAGCGATTCGCGAAGCTCTACGACAGGCCGCTCTCGATCCCGGCGAAATCGGCTACGTCAACGCGCACGGAACCGGAACGCGTCTGAACGATGCGGCGGAAACCAGCATCCTGAAGAGTGTGTTCGGCGAACATGCCCGTCGCCTGGCGATCAGCTCCACCAAGTCGATGCACGGTCATGCGATGGGAGCGAGCGGCGCGCTGGAACTTATCGCCGCGATTCTAACGCTGCGTCACGGCGTTGCGCCGCCGACCATAAACTACACGACGCCCGATCCGGAATGCGATCTTGATTGCATTCCGAATCAGGCGCGGGAAGTGCGGACGCGGGCGGCGCTCTCGAACTCGTTCGCCTTCGGTGGGCTTAACGCCGCTCTCGTTGTGCGGAGAGAAAATAGCAGAGCGTAGACTTCGCGTCGACGATCCGTCCTTCGCGGATCATCTCGCCGAACTCGCGGCGCGTGAACCAGCGCTTGCTGATGCGCTCGTCCACATCGGGCGGCAAAGCGTGCCGGCGCAGGCCGCGCGCCAGGTAGAGCCACATGCGTTCATCCATGAATCCGGGGCTGGCGTAAAAACAGCCGAGCAGCTTGAACTCAGCGGCGCCCAAGCTGACCTCTTCGGCCAGCTCGCGGCGCGCGGCTTCGAGCGGCGTCTCCCCTTCGTCGATGCGTCCGGCCACGACTTCCCACATCTTCTTTTGCGCGGGAAAGCGGAACTGGCGGATCAGCAGCAGTCGGCCGTCTTCGCGCTCGGCGAGCACCACGGCCGACCCGGGATGGCGAACCACGTCGCGCGTGGCGCGAACGCCGCCCGGCTCGCGGGCCTCCTCGCGAGTCACCGAGAACACTTTGCCACGAAAGACAACCTTCGATTTTTTCATGCCGATTACGATACCATTCCTGTTGCCGATGCAACCGGTGGTCCAGGTCTCGCTCGATCTCACCAGTCTCGACGAAGCTCTCGAGACGGCGCGCGCCGCGGTGCGTGCCGGAGTCGATTGGCTCGAAGCCGGGACGCCGCTGCTGCTCGCCGAAGGTCTGCACGGCGTGCGCGGCTTGCGGAAGGAGTTCCCCCAGCATCCGATCGTCGCCGATCTCAAGACGATGGACGGCGGATATCTCGAGGCGGAAATGATGGCCAAGGCCGGCGCCACGCACGTGGTGGTGATGGGCCGCGCGCATCCCGCGACAATCAAGGTGGTCGTGAAGGCCGGGCGCGATTACGGCGTGAAGGTGATGGGCGATAACCTCGGCGCGGCGGACAAGGCCGAGTGCGCGCGGATGATGGAAGACCTCGGCGTCGATTACATCGTGCATCACACCGGCTATGACGAGCGACGCGACGCGGCGGTCGTCGCCGCGCGCGGCGCGGTCCCATCGCCCCTCGATGACCTCGCCGCCGTCGTGAAAGCGGTGAAGATTCCAGTGCAGGCCGTCGGGGGTCTCTCGATCGAGCAGGCCATCGCCATGCCCCGCCACGGCGCGCCGCTGGTGGTGATCGGAGCGCCGCTGGCCATCGACGCCGATTCGTTCAAGGCGACAGGCGGCCTCGAAGACATCCTGCGCGAGATTGTGCGCAGAATCCGAACGGAGAACTAGATGCCCAAGAACATGCCCGCCATCGTTCATCACACGCTCGCAGCGGGAGGCGTGGAACTGCGCGAACATCCCGTACCGGAGATCGGCCCCGACGACGTGCTGCTCGCCGTGCGCGGCGTGAGCGTTTGCGGCAGCGACATCCATCAGTTTCACAACACGCAGAGCTGGCGCGTCAACGTTCCCGTCGTGCTGGGGCACGAGTTCGGAGGCGAAGTTGCCCGCGCCGGCGCCAACGTGAAGGATTTTCGCGAGGGCGACCGCGTGGTGAGCGAGACGGCCGCGGTGATTTGCGGCGAGTGCGTTTATTGCCGCACGGGCGAATACAATCTTTGCCGCAAGCGCCAGGGATTCGGATATGGCATCGACGGCGCGATGGCCCGGTTCGTGCGCGTTCCGGCGCGCTGCCTGCACCGGCTTCCCACCTCCGTGTCTTTCGACAAGGCGGCGCTCGCCGAGCCTTGCTCGGTGGCCTACAACGCGGTGATGGTGAAGTCGCGCATCAATCCGGGCGACACGGTTGTCGTGATCGGTCCAGGTCCGATTGGATTGCTCTGCATGCAGATGGCGCGGCTCTGCTCGCCGGGCAAGCTGCACATGCTCGGCGTTCCCGCCGACCGCCCGCGTCTCGAAGTCGCGCGCGCGCTCGGCGCCGTCGCCGAAGATCCGGAGCCCGACTCTGCGGACCTGGTGATCGACGCGGCGGGCGCTTCGGCATCGCTGCAAAAAAGTCTGGAACTGGTTCGTCCCGGCGGTCGGATTACGAAAGTCGGCTGGGGACCGCAGCCGCTCGGATTCTCTCTCGATCCGCTCGTGCAGAAAGCGGCTACGCTACAAGGCTCCTTCAGCCACACTTACCGCTCGTGGGAAGCGGTGCTCGGCTTGCTCGAGCGCGGCGCCATCGATCTCGACCCCATCATCGGCGCGGTGGAGCCGCTCGAAAACTGGCGGCGCGCCTTCGACGCCATGCACGATCGTTCCATCATCAAGGCCGTCTTGAAACCCGCGGCATGAAAATCGCGGCCTTTCCCAAGTGCTTCATGGATGAGCTGTGCATTAAGCACACCATGACGATCTTCGATTGGATCGAGCAGGCTTCGACCATCGAGGGCCTCGATGGACTGGAGTTCTACGACGGATTCTTCGAGAGCTTCGAGCCGGATTATCTCGACCGCGTCCGCCAGGCGCTCGCCAAGCACAAGCTGGCCATGCCGATGCTCTGCTACTCACCGGACTTCACGCATCCCGATCCCGATAAGCGCGCCCAGGAATTGTGGAAGCAGAAACGGATGATCGACGTGGCCGCGTTCTTCGGCGCGCGCACCTGCCGCGTGCTCTCCGGCCAGCGGCGTCCCGATGTCGATCGCAAGCTAGGCGTGATATGGGTGGTGGCGTGCCTGAACGCCCTCGTCCCCTACGCCGAGGAGCGCGGCGTGATCCTGGCGATGGAGAATCACTACAAGGACAATTACTGGCAGTATCCCGAGTTTGCCCAGAAGAAGGACGTATTCCTCGAAATCGTCAACAAAGTGGATTCTCCGTGGTTTGGCGTCAACTACGATCCTTCGAACGCCGTGCTCGCCGGCGACGATCCTATTGACTTGCTCGAAGCGGTGAAGCATCGCGTCGTGAGCATGCATGCCAGCGACCGCTATCTCAAGTGCGGCACGCTCGACGATCTCCGCCAGGCCGACGGGACGCTCGGCTATTCGCCGAATCTGGTGCACGGCGTCATCGGCCACGGCTTGATCCCGTACCCGCGCGTCTTCGAGATCCTGCGAGGCGCGGGATTCGACGGATGGATCTCGATCGAAGACGGCATGGGCGGGCTCGGCGAAATCGCCGAGTCCGCGCAATTCCTGCGAAAATTTATTGCTTCGGCGTAGCGGGGACGTTCGTGGTATCGGACGTCGGGACGTAGAAGTATCCCGGCCGCGCTCGCACCTTCACGCTGGGGCGCGCCACGCGAACGTCAATCGTGTGGAAGTCAGACTTTTCCAAATTGTCCGGATTGTAGGTAATCAGATACTGGCTGTGCAGCTCGTTGCCGATCTTGTGCACCGCCTCTTCAATTCCTTTGTTGGTATACACGTTGATGTGATCCGCGCCGGTTCCCATGGCGTAGACCTTGAGCGGCTTGTCGAAGACGATGGCCTTCGCGCCGCGCACCGCTTCGACGATCATCGGCCAGAGACTCATTCCCGAGGCGGCTTGCGGAACAGGAGGAACGCCTGGATGCGTCGGCTTCGCGCCGGCGGGGAACGGATCGATCGTAGTGGGCGGCGGCTCTTTCTTGAGCAGCGCCTTGGCGGTGCTCAACTCCACTGAGTAAACGGCGATGCCGGAGAACTGCGCCTCGCGCACGGCGTCGCCGATGCGCGTCTCGCTGCCCATGTCGCGCCCTTCAGCGATGATCACGATGACTTTGCGGCGGTCGTCGGGGCGCATCTTCAAGCGGCCGATGGCGCGAAACACGGCGTCGGTAACGCGGGCCTGGCTTCCGCCCGGCTTCAAACCCTTCAGCGCTTTTTCGACGGCGTCTCCGTCCTTGGTGAACTCCTGAGGAATGTCCACGCGGTGATCGAAGCTGATCACCATCGCCTCGCCCGATTCGCCGAGGACGAGCTGCGTAAAAAGAATGCCGGACTTGCGAATCTCCGGCAGCAGCGGCTCCACACGCACGCTCGCTTCGACGACGATCGCCAGCGAGAGCGGTTGCCAAGTCAGCTCAAAATCCCTGATCTCCTGCCGCTTGCCGTTGTCGGTAACCGTGAAGTCCACTTTCTCGAGGCCGGTAACGAATTCCCCGGAGGGATCGGTGACGGTGACCGGCGTTGCGACCTGGTACACGGTCGATTTGATCTTTAGGCCAGGCTGCTGATCGTTGGGAACCGCTTTCGGGACGGACTGCAATTGCGTGCGGGCGGGCGATCCGCTCACCGCGGCGAGGATCAGGAGAAGGGTTAGGCTTGCTATCTTCACTCTCATGTTCAGACGCAGACGAGTGGCGGCCGGTTCCAGTCCATTGTATACCTTGACGAGGGGCAAAACGGGAGTAGAATTCGTTCCCATAAGGAGGAGTCCTACTATGGTTACACGCCTTTGCCTGGTTCTCACGCTGGCGGCGAGTCTTCTCGCGGCGCAGAAGGTCCGCCTCAAGCCCGATTCTCCCGAGGAAAAGACGCTGATGTTCGCGCTGACGGAGACCGATCTGGCGAAGCGGATCGCGCTGCTGAACACCTTCGTCACGCAATATCCGGAATCCGCCTCGGTCGGCCTGACACAGCTCCTCATCGCCTATGTAGAGACGAAGGAATGGGACAAGGCCATCGAGATCGGCAAGAAGGCCTACGAAGCCGATAAGGACGAGCCCCTGATTCCGACGAACCTGCTGAAGGCGGCGCAGGGCAAGGGCGACAATAACGCCGTGGTCGAGTACGGAACTTTGGCCGGAGCCTCGTTGGCCAAGGCCATGACCACCAAGCCGCCCGAGATGGCCGACGACGATTGGCAAAAGCACAAGGACTTCATGACCGCCCAGCGCACGCAGCTCGAATACGAGTGCTTCAACGCGGCCATTAAGGACGCGAATCCGGCGAGCCGGGCCGCCGCCCTGGAAAAAATCGTCACGGCGTTTGCCGGCGGCAACTACGCCAAGCTCGCGCCGCCCGCGATTGCCATGGCTTATCAGCAAGCCAACGACATCCCCAAGATGACCGCGGCGGCGCAGAAGGCGCTGGAGGCCGATCCGCAGAACGAGTCGATGAATTTGATCCTCGGCGAGACCTTCCTGCAGCAGAAGCGTTTCGACCAGGCCGTGCAGAACGCTCGCAACGTCCTGAAGATTTTCGAAACCAAGCCCAAGCCGGATGGCATGTCCGACGCCGACTGGCCCAACTACCAGAAGAATTTCAACGGCGCCGCGCACTCGATCATCGGGCGGACGCTGATGCAGCAGGAAAAAACCGCTGCGGCGATCCCGGAGCTGAAGTCGGCTGTCGATTTGCTGGGAGCGAATCCCCAGGCGATGGCGCCCGCGCTCTACAATCTGGCTTTCGCTTACGCCAAGGAGAAGCGCTACGCCGATGCCAAGCCGGTGCTGGCGCGTGCCGTGCAGATTCCCGGTCCCTTCCAGCAGCTTTCGAAGGACCTGTCCACGAAGGTGAACGCGGCGAAGTAGTCTATTCCTTCGTCACGCTCTTGTAGATCGCGCTGCCGACGAGTCCTCCAATTACGGGACCTGCCCAGAAGAGCCACCACTCATGTCCGCGCGGGCCGGGCAGGGCGATCGAGCCGAATCCTACGAGATAAGCGAGAATGCGCGGACCGAAATCGCGCGCCGGATTGAGAGCCGCCATCGTCAGCGGACCGCCCGTGCCGACCAGCACCGTCACCGCGAGGCCGATGAAGACGATTCCCAGGTTCGAGCCGGGCGCGTTCGTGTTGCGCGCGTTCCCAACCGCCCAGACCACGGTGAGCAGAAACGCCGTCAAGATCACTTCCACCATGAAGGCTGTGCCGGTGTGGACCCGGGCCATGGCATCGCCCGTCACGCCGACACCGGGATTCGGATAATAGCAACTGAAGATCATCGCCAGCTTCTGGCTGCCGAATCCGCCGATGGTAACGCCCAGCTTCTGCGCGGTGGGCTCCCAGAATCCGAGCCACATTCCGTAGAGCGTGGCGGCGGCCGCAAAAGCCCCGGCCACCTGGCTCACGATGTAACCAACGGCCTTGCCGATCGGCATACCGTCGAAGGCCACCATGGAGATCGTTACCGCGGGATTGATGTGGCCTCCCGAGATGTATCCGACTGAATAGACCGCGAGCATGACCGCGACGCCCCAGATCAGCGCGACGCCGGTCAGATCATAGGCGCCGATGAAGACGGCGACGGCTACGGCGCCGTCGCCGATCAACACCAGCAGAAACGTGCCGATGAATTCGGCCAGGCATTGCTTGCCGAGCGAAGGTGTGGAATCGGGCATAACGCCAGATAGTACACTATCCGCCCTCCTCCGGCTCCGCGAGCAGATCGCCGAGTCGGTCGAGTCTGTGCTCCCAGATCGAGCGCCGGTCGGCGATCCATTGCTCGAGCAGCCCGAACCCTTGCGGGTCGATGCGGGAAGTCCGGACGCGTCCGGACTTCTCGGTGCGCACGAGCCCGGCTTTCTCGAGCAACTGGAGATGCTGCGCCACGGCGGTGAGCGTGATGCCGAGCGGCGCGGCCAGATGCGTCACCGAATGCGGCCGCCGCGAGAGGCGGTCGATGATCGATCGCCGCGTCGGATCGCCTAACGCGTGAAAGACGCGGGCGACGCTTGCTCTAGAGCTCGGCATGAGCGAGCCGGTCGAAGATGGCGCGCCATCCCGCTTCGCGGATTTGCGGGCCGTCCGAATTCTCGAAGAACGCTCCCTGGTGCGTGCACACCAGGTCGGTCCCCGCGCCGCTCGGCAAGAGCTCCACCGTGACCAATTGCGCCGAGAAGCGATGATCGCCCATGGCCATGTTGGACGCGATCACGACGCGGCGGTTCGGCACGATGTCCTGATACGTCCCGATGTTCGTCAGGACCGCGCCGGGGAAGGGCGTGCCCGCCTTGAACTTGTAACGAAGGCGCTCCATGCCGCCGGGGCGGAAGTCCATTTCGAACTGCTCGACGTCGTGCTTCTCGCCCTCGGCGTACCAGCGGCGCTTCTTGGCCGGGTCGGCGAACGCGCCGAAGACGCGCTCGGGCGACGCGGGATAGTTGCGCTCGATGACGAAGGTGTTGTGAACTACAGCCGGCGCTTGCACTGCTTTCATACGGGCCTCCTCAATAATGAAGTGTAGGCTTCAGTATCAGGGAGGGCCCGCATGATTGTCAAGTGAATACTTCACTATTGTCGGAACACTCCCCCGTAGATGCGCTGGCGGATGTCCGGCACGTAATACTCGAAGCGGTGGAACATCGACCGCGATTCCGTCATCATCCGGTCTTGACGGATCAAGAGCCGCCCTTCGAAAGGAAGCGCTGCGGTCCGGTCGGGGAGCCGGACGGGATTGTAATCGAGCAGCAATTCCGCCGTGGCGAAAGGATAATCTCGCGGAAGGTCCACGGCCACCAGGGTGATGCGTTCCACGTGCTGGTCCGCGCGGTCGAGCCAAATGCGTCCTCCGAACTCGGGGACGGGCCATTTCTGTCCGTTGAGCCTGATCACCCAGGGAGACTCCTCGGGCCGGACGCGGATGGAGTAGTTGTAGACTTCCATCGCCCGCCCGGCGATCGATCCCTGCCGCGACCAGGTCAGTTCGGTCGGAAGATCGATGCGGAAAAGGCCCTCCGGCACATCGGCGAATTCGGCGCTATAGGCCGGCGCATCGGGAAATTCGTAGGGCTTTTCCAGCCTCCCGTAATGCGGCCAGGAATGAAATCCGATGAGGTTCCCGGACATCAACGAGGCGGCGACCACGGCGGCGTTGACCACGGTGAATTCGCCGGCCTCTACCATCTTGCAGGCAATGATCCAGTCCGATTCATCGCAGTGCGCGTCTTTCACGGGCGGGACGCGGTTCGTGTCCTTTGCGCCCATGTGGAACCCTGCGGTTACGAGGCGCGAGGATTCGCGTTCTCCGTTGAAATGATTGCGGGCCACGATTTGATCGTTCGATTCCCAAACCACTGGACGGTCGTCACCCGCGTGCCGGTCGATGGTTTGGAGATACGTAAGCCCCGAGAGCTCGGCGCGATAGCCCATCGCCTTGCTCCGAGCCCGCTCTAGGAACTCCGCGCGTTCAGACTCGATGAGCGGCGCGGGGAGCGGAGCTTGGTTCTCGGCGGGCGGAGGAACCCAGGCAGGAGTGCGCGCGGCGGCGTCCCGGATGGCGGATGCCACCACCGGTCCGGCCTCGCGGCGCAGTCCTCGGGACAGCTTGGCGCCCTTAGCCACACCGCGCTCGTCGATCAGATCGAGCAAACCTTGCCGGCCGAAAAGGTCCTTGTTCTCGACCAGCGTGCGCACGTCGTTGCGCGAGATGGGCGGCTTGTCCTGAGCCATACAAATTGCGGGAGTCACTGCGAGAAACATCACGAAGCGAGCCGAAAGTTTTTTCATGCTCCGAGCATGAACCGAGGCCGGTTCCCGGTCCATAGTCTGGGGATCAGACGTGGATCAAACGTAGATGAAACGATAAGTGGCTAAAAAGACGGGCGTTGCTTCTACAGATCAATCAACGCCGTGCCAGCCAGTAGACCGCGTTGTGCAGGATGCGCTGGACCTCCGGCATGAGGAAGATCGGATAGGTCTCGTGTCCCGGCCGCCAGTAGAAGACGCGGCCCTTGCCGATGGTCCATGCCAGGCCTTGGCGGGCGGGCCGGCCGTCCTCGTAAATCCCGTAGGAGACCGTTGCTTCGTGACCCGGCCCCTGGAAGGTTTCGGCGTAGGCAGCGGTCTTCTGGTAGTTGAAATTCTT
>CAZRND010000072.1:0-17272 GCA_964601345.1 uncultured Acidobacteriota bacterium
GGGTCGGGGAAAAAAATGTCGGTTCTGACTTTATCGCTCCTGGTCTCCCAGCACCGATGAAGGATGGACCAGCTGGATTCTCGAGAATTACAACTTCGCTCCCGTCACGCTGCGCAACGGCGACATCCAAGCCGGACATCTCGGCGAGCGGTTCGACGCCATCGTCATTCCCGACGGCTCGCCGCGGCAGATCCTCGAGGGATTTGCGCCCGGATCGATCTCCGGCGAGTACGCGGGCGGCATTGGAGAGACGGGCATGGACGCTCTGCGCCAGTTCGTGCGTGGCGGCGGCACGCTCATCGCGTTTAACAACGCCTCGAACGTCGTGATCGACTCGTTCAGCCTGCCGGTCACGAATGTCCTGGCGGGCGTGAGGAACGAGCAGTTCTTCTGCTCCGGGTCGCTGCTCCGCGTGGAACTGCGGGACACATCTCATCCTGCCCTCTGGGGCATGCAGCGTGAGCCCGTGGTGTTCTTCGAACGCGGGCCGGCGTTCGAGACGAAGTCCGGATTCCGAGGCGCGGTGCTGGCCAGCTATTCGCGGGACCGCAATCCGCTGGCCAGCGGCTATCTGCTCCATCCCGAGCGAATTCAGGGGAAGGCCGCGGCGCTCCAGGTTTTCTACGGCGATGGACGCGTCTACCTCTTCGGCTTCAAACCACAATGGCGCGGACAGGCGCACGGAACCTACAAGATGGTCTTCAACACCATTTATGATTCGCCGGCGGTCGGCAAGCCATCGGCGTTCCAAAGAGCCGCCGAAGCTCCGAGTCCGCAGGCCGACGTTCTGAGAGGCATGACGGCGAAGATCCACTCTGAAGTCGCCGGCCTGCTTCGCCAAAATCAGGATTTTTTTTCTGCCCGTGGTTCCAAGGCGCTTGAGGAACGAGCCAAACTATCCGCCGCGGTGGACCAGTTCGAGAAGGACGGGCTCGCCGAGATTGATGACGCGGCAATCTCCTTGAACGACGACGCCAAGAGAAAGGCGCGCGAGTACTCCCGCCAGCTACGAAGTCTTGCCGAGGATCTCCGCAGCAAGGAATTCGAGGCGGCTCTCAGTAGCGATGCGCTGCTCGAAAGATACCGAGTCTCCGCCCTGGAACAGGACCTCGCGGCAGCCGCGGCCAAGCCGAAATAGCCAGATCTGTAGCCTTCCTAACTCCTTTCTGTTAAATAACCTTCCAAACCTTGACATGTTTTTGGATCGAACCGTAATCTGACTGTTACCGAAGTAAAAGGGTGTGGGTGAAGGTCAAGGGCATCACAAAACGAACTGGAGGGTTCATAAAGTGTTTTCACATCAGTCGCGTCGCTTGGTCGGGGTGTTTGCAGGGCTTCTGTTCATCGCCGTTGTTTGCTGGTCGCAGGACAATACGGGCCGCATCGTCGGCGTTATCACAGATCCTTCCGGGGGCGTTGTTCCGGGCGCCAAGGTAACAGTCACTAACGTAGGCACCGGTGTTACCCGCGAGACCACCAGCACCGGTGACGGAAGCTATCAGGTGCTTCAGCTCCCCGTGGGAGTCTACAAGCTTTCCGCGGAAGGCAAGGGCTTCAGCACTGCGCTCGTCAGCGAGCAACGCCTCGATATCAACCAGTCGCTGCGCCTCGACATCAAGCTCCAGGTCGGCACAACCACGCAAACCGTAATGGTCGAGGCGACCACCGCTAGCGTCGAAACGGTGAGCTCGACTCTGCAACAGGCTGTTACGGGCGCTCAGATCCAAAATGCGCCGCTGAAGGACCGCAATGTCCTCGACCTGGCGCTGACAGCGCCCGGCGTGATTCCTGCTGTTGCCGGCGCGGGCACGTTCAGTGTAGCGGGCGGCCGCGGCGATTCGGTCACGTTTCTACTTGACGGCGGAATCAACAACAACCTTCTGAGCAACCTGGTTGTTTACAATCCCAACCCTGAGGCGGTGGAAGAATTCTCTCTTCTCACCAGCAACTACAAGCCGGAGTACGGGCGCAACAGCGGGGGAATCGTCAGCGTAGTGTCGCGCTCGGGCGGCAACACTTACCACGGTGTTCTGTACGACTACCTGCGGAACGAAGATCTCAACGCGAATCCGTTCTTCAATAACGCGAATCGGCTGATCAAGCCGATTCTGAAGCGCAATCAGTTCGGCGCCGCCGCGGGCGGACCGATCCGGATTCCGAAGCTGGTCAACGGGCGCGACAAGTTCTTTTTCTGGACGAGCTGGCAGAGCCAGCGCCAGTCCGCGCTCAACACGACCTCGAACATCCAGGTCTATACGCCCGCCGAACTCGGCGGCGACTTTTCGCATTCCAATTCGGCGGGAACCGGACCCGATACCGGGGTCGTGGCGTTTCTGCAGAAGTTCCCTTACTTCCAGGGGAACTCCAGCCTGGCGGCCCAAGGAATCATCGATCCCGCCAAGATGAGTACGGTGGCGAAGAACTACATCAAATCGAATCTGATTCCCTCAGCGACGTCGGGTTTCCTCATCTCACAGGCCAGCGGGTTGGACAATCGCGACGAACTGACGAACAAGCTCGATTTCAACCTCACGCCAAAGGACCGTCTCTCGGTTTCCATCGGATCGAACCGGCGCACGCAGGTCAGTCCCTTCGCCAGCGCCAACGTTCCTGGATTCACCAACCTCACCTATACGCATCAGTATTACGGCAGCGTCAACTACGTGAAGACGATTACACCGTCGGTGCTGAACGATTTCCGCTTCATCGCGCAGCGTAACAACAATCTGCAAGCCGTCCCGGTGGGTAGCTTGCCGACGCCGGCCCAGTTAGGAATCGGCATTACGCCGGACGTCGCGACCGGGCCGAGCCGCCTGAGTTTCGCCAGCATGTCCGTAGGATTCAGCCCGCAAGGGCCTTCCGCGATCATCGACAACACGTACACGTGGCAAGACACTCTGACCTGGATCAAAGGCGCCCATAACCTGAAGTTCGGGGCCAGCTACACTCCTTACCAGGACAACCAAGTCTTCGACTTTCATATTAACGGGACCTTCAGCTTTGTAGCCGGGTCCAGCGGCCAGTTCTCAAAGAATGATCGCGCGGACTTCCTGATGGGTTTGCCGGATTCCTTACTGCAGGACCCGGCGGCGCCCAGCAACATCCGCACCCATAACATCGGCGGCTTCGTGCAGGACGAGTGGAAGATTCGAAAGAACCTGACGCTGACTTACGGAGTGCGCTACGAGTACAGCTCGCCGAAAGTGGATCTTCAGGGCCGCACCTTCTCGGCAGTGTACGGTCAGCAATCGACCGTCTTCGTGAACGCCCCCAAGGGACTGTTGTTCCCCGGAGATGCAGCGGCGCCGGTCGGTTCAAACTATCCGGACCGCAACGACTTCGCCCCGCGTTTCGGCCTTGCCTGGGATCCCTGGGGCAATGGAAAGACCAGCATTCGCGGCGGCTTCGGAGTGTTCTACGACATCCTGAAAGGGGAAGACAACTTCCAGTTTAACGGACAAGCGCCGTTCTTCGGCTCGTTCAACCCGACGTTCACGCCGTTCACCGCGAATCCCGCGTCGGAACCGAACTACATGACCAATCCGTTCGCGGCCACCGGGATTCCGAATCCGTTTCCGTCGCATCCGCCTGCCAGCACGGCGAAGTTCAACCCGTTGTTTGGAGGAAGCGGCGTTTTCTTCGTGGATCCGAACCTGCGAACGCCTTACAACTACCAGTACAACCTGAGTATCCAGCGGGAAATCCTCACCTCCACGACTTTGGAAGTGGACTACATCGGGAGCGACTCCCACAAGCTGACCGGTCTGACCGACACGAATTCCTTCATCCTGGGAACGGCCAGCCGTATTTACAATGCACAGCCGGGCGTGGCGTCGAACGCCTTCAGTTGGTTCGATACCTTCACCAATGTGGCGAACGCCAACTACAATTCGCTCGTGGTCGGCCTGAAGCGGAGACCCACCAAGGTCGGTCTCTTGGGCGTGATGGGTTGGAATCTGAATTACACGCACGCCAAGTCTTTGGACAACGCATCCGGCTTCCGCTCCACTACGTCGGCGGTTCCGTACTACAACCGCCGCGTGTTCCGCGGACCTTCGGACTTCGACCTTCCGAACTACATCAACTTCAGCGCAACGTGGGACCTGCCTTTCGACAATGCCTGGAAGAGCGGTCCTCGAAAGCTGACTGCGGGTTGGAAGGTGTACCCGCTCTTGACCTTCCGCTCCGGGCAAGCGCTGAACATCAAGTCCGGCGTCTCGCGCAGCGCCACACGGCCGGGACCCGCGGGCGATGGCGACCCGCAACTGGCGCAAGCCTTCATCAACGGCACGATGAGCTTCTATGATCCGCACAACGTGCAGAAGGCCGGCGCCTGCGTGCTGTCGGGCTGTGGACGGACCGGGAACTTCTTCTTCGATCCGACGATCTTCACGCAGCCGCCGACGGGCGCTACGCCTCCGGCGCTCTCGGCGATCACTTACGGAAACCTCGGCCGGAATTCGTTCCGCGGTCCGAGCCGTACGAATTTCGACCTAACCGTGTCGAAGATGATCCCGCTGGCGCGAGAAGGCCGTTACAACCTGGAGATCATCGGCAACTTCTTCAACATCTTCAACAACGCGGAGTTCAACAATCCGACGCTGGGAATCACCAGCGGCACCTTCGGACAGATCTCCGGAACAGCGGATCCCCGCATCATCCAGTTCACGATGCGGTTTAGTTTCTGATTTAGGCGGTCTTTCAGGTCTTTGGGCTTACAGGTAGCGGGCGAGGCGGAATCCTCGCCTGCAACGCCAAGCTTCTAGACTTCATCCCATCCATCCACCTTCGTTCGGACATTGCAAAGCCCAAGTAATCCGTAAGCTTATCTACGCTATTTGGCTTTTTTACTTGACTCTGCGTAGCCGAGCCTACTATAAACGAGGCATCGGGTTTGGGAAGGTGGATGCGCGAGTCATTTGACACACAACCGGAGGAAACGATGAGAAGTTTTGCCTTGACCTTACTATTGGCCTTGGTACTGGCCGGCGGTCTCGCGGCGCAGACGACTGGATTAAGCGGCGTTGTGTCGGATCCAAGCGGCGCAGTCGTTCCAAGTGCGTCGGTTGCCCTGACGAACGCGCAAACCAATTTGGTGCGCGAAACGCAGACCGATTCGCAAGGGCGCTATTCCTTTTCGCAAGTTACGCCGGGCAAGTACAACCTCACCGTCAAGGCGTCGGGGTTCGCGGAAGTGAGCTTGAATAGCCTTGAATTGCTGGTAAATCAACCCGCGACGGTTGCCGTGGCATTGAAGGTCGGCGCGACATCCACCACGGTGACCGTGGAAGCCGGAGCGGTGCAGGTCAACACCGTGGATGCCTCACTCGGCAACGCGGTCGCCGGCCAGATGATCACCCAGTTGCCCTTCGAGGCCCGCAACGTGGTCGGCCTGCTGGCGGCTCAACCGGGCGTGGTCTTCCTCGGCGAACCCGACCCCGGAGCATTGAACGATGCCCGCAGCGGCGCGGTCAATGGAGGGAAGTCCGATCAGGCCAACATTACGATGGATGGCGTGGACGTCAACGACCAGCAGAGCGGCGCGGCATTCACGAGCGTGCTGCGCGCGACACTCGACTCGGTGCAGGAATTTCGCACCACCACGACCAATGGCGGCGCGGATATGGGCCGGTCTTCCGGCGCCCAGGTGGCGCTGGTGACCAAGGGCGGCAGCAACACCGTTCACGGATCCCTTTACGAATATCTGCGGAACACTAATACGAGCGCTAACTCCTTCTTCTCCAATTCCGCGGGCATTCCGCGCGCCAAACTGAATCGAAACGTCTTCGGAGCCTCGGTGGGAGGACCCATCCGGAAGAACAGGCTGTTCTACTTCTTGAATTATGAAGGACGCCGGGACGCCAGCGCCGTCGTCGTCGGTCCCAGAACCGTGCCCACGGCGGACTTCCGCGCCGGAAACTTCACGTACCAGCGCACCAATGGAAGCACCGGAGTTCTGTCGCCGAGCGATGTTAAGAATCTGGCGGATCCCGCGCATATCGGCGAGGATCCTGCCGTCCTCTCCTACCTGCAGAAATTCCCGCTTCCCAACATCACGACGGTCGGCGACGGACTGAATACTTCCGGCTTCATTTTCAACGCTTCCACGCCCCTGCGCTGGAACACGTACATCGCCAAATTCGATTACACGATTGACAGCGCCGGCAAGCACCAGATCTTTTGGCGCGGCAACCTGCAGAACGACAACTACGCCAACGGCGTGCCGACGTTCCCGGGCCAGCCGCCCTCCAGCGTCTTTCTGGAAAATAGCAAGGGCTATGCGGTGGGATATACGGCGGTCCTCAAGCCGACCCTGATCAGCACCTTCCGCTATGGGTATACGCGGCAAGGCGCGGAAAACACCGGCGCCCAAGTTGCGGCGGCGACCACGCTGCGCGATCTGTCCAATCTCTATGCCACCAGCCGCGGGCTGGCCCGCATCATCCCGGTTCACACCATCTCCGACGATGTGAGCTGGACCAAGGGTTCGCATAACTTGAGTTTTGGCGGTGTCATTCACGTCATCTCGAACGCCCGGGGAAGCACGCAGAATTCCTTCAGCGACGCCGTGAGCAACGCGAGCTGGCTCTCCGGAACAGGCAGCACGCTCCTGGTCCCCGATGCGAAGAACGCCACGCCCTACAAACGGCAGATGTCGAACATTCTGGGCCTTCTCACCCAGGTGGATCACCAAGTGAACTATGACCTGACGGGGAGCGTACTGCCGGAAGGCGCGGTGATCCACCGCAACTTCCACGTCAGCCAGTATGAGATGTTCGCGCAGGATTCCTGGAGGGTCACTCGCGGCCTGACCGTTACCGGCGGAGTCCGCTGGTCTCTCGATCCGCCCCCGACCGAATCCAATGGCTATATGACCAGCGCCAACGTATCGCTGGGAGACTGGTTCGACCTGCGCGGCGCTCTGGCCGCGGCCGGCAAGCCGCAGTCCCTGGCTCCCGCGATCACCTATAACTTGTCGAGCGCCACGGGAGGCCGGTCGTTCTATCCGAACCACAAGAAGAATTTTGCGCCGCGCATCGCGCTGGCTTACTCGCCGCAGGGAAGCGACGGACTCTCCAAGTTCCTCTTCGGCGGCCCCGGCCGGACCTCCATTCGCGCCGGTTACGCCCTGTTCTACGATCTGATCGCGCAAGGATTGGTCACCGGCGTGGACGCCGGTGCGTTTGGCTTCTCCACGAAGCTGACGAATCCGGCTTCCGCTTCGGCGACGGTGGCGCCGCGCTTCACGGATTTCTTTGGCCTGCCTACGAGCAGCCCATACTACCTGGCGGCGCCCAAGGGAGGCTTCCCGCAAACTTATCCGAATATCTTTGCGATCACCGGCGGACTGGACGATAGTTTGCGGCAGCCTTATACCGAGAACTTCGACTTCAGTATCGGGCGGGAATTCAAGGGCGGGTTCTTCGTTCAGGTTCCCTATTTGGTCCGCTTTTTCCCACGACCGCCCGCGGACGACGATCTGTCCATGCCCACGAACCTCGTGGATACCAAGTCGGGGATGACCTATAATCAGGCGGCCGGCCTGCTCAGCCAATACACCTTCGCCAACACACCCGTGGCGAACGTTCCTAAGATTGCCTACTGGGAGAACCTCTGGCCGGCGGCCGCCAGCAGCACTCTCTCCGCCACGCAACGGATTTACCAGCAGTATCTCGCCACCGGCGGAGATTTCACTACCGCGCTTTCGAAAATTGACGGCGAGGACACGCTCGACGGCACATGCCAGCCGGCTTGCAGCATCTTCGGGCCTTACGCGATCTTCAACCCGCAGTATGGATCGCTCTCGACCCTCCGCTCGATCGGTTACGGCAACTACAACGCCATGCAATGGACAATTCGCAAGCGCTTCTCTCAGGGGTATGCGTTCGACTTCAACTATACCTGGTCCAAGAGCCAGGATCTGACTTCGACGCGCGCGGCGGATGTCTCGACCGGCGGCCTGTTCACCGCGGGGCAGATCATTAACGCTTACTACCCCGGGCAGATGAAGGCGGTTTCGAATTACGATACCACCCACATCTTTAGCGCCAATGCGGTAGCCGAGCTTCCGTTCGGGCGAGGCAAGATGTTTCTGCATAACGCCAATGGCGTGGTGAACAACATTGTCGGCGGCTGGCAGCTCAGCGCGGTCTTCCGGAATACCAGCGGCTTCCCGGTTGGCGTCGGCGACGGTCTGGGCTGGCCCACGAATTGGGAAGTGGGAAGTTTCGCCGACCAGACCGGCATCGTTCCGGCGACTCGCACCTCAAAGAACGCTCCCGCGGCCCTCGCGGGCAAGCCGGGAGGACCGAATATCTTCGCGACTCCCCTCGACGGCTATAACGCGTACTGCGGAAACTGCGGTACCACGGGCAACATTGTCGGTGCTTTGGCGGGCGAATCCGGCCAGCGCAACGGTCTGCGAGGCGACGGCGTCTTCACCATTGACATGGGGTTAGGAAAGAGATTCCACCTGTTCAACTTCCATGACCAGCCGCACAGCCTGCAGATCCGGGCCGAGGCGTTCAACCTCACCAACACGGTTCGTTTCGACCCGCGCAGCGCGAGCCTGGACATCACCAACCAGGCCAGGTTCGGACAGTACTCCAATGTTCTGGGACGCCCGCGCGTGTTCCAGTTCAGCATGCGTTACGAATTCTAAGAAACAGCAGCACCCGGTTCCTCAGGGGCCGCCCGTTGGGCGGCCCTTTTCTTTTAGGGAGTTTTGATCTGCTGCTGAGTGTCCACGCCGAAGAGCACGAAGCTGCTGAAGCTGTGTTCCTGGCGGAAGAGGTGTCCGCGGAAGCGACAATAGACGTCAGCGCCGGAAGGCAGCCAGAGCTCCATCTTCCCGTCGCGGGATTTGACTGCGGCGTAGTCAATGCTCAGGTGGTGCAGGTCCAGGCGTATCTCCGGCATGGGCTTGACCAGGTCGGTTTCCACTCGTAACAGGTGGTAGGATCCGGTGGCAATCCAAGCGCGCCCTTTGAGCACGGCGGGATACGGGCGGCCGCTGACGACCCAGTCGTGAATTCGCGCGGGATGATCGGCGCGCTGTTCGAAGTGGATCTGCCAAGCCGGCTGGCCGCGCCAGTAGCCCAAGCCCTCGCAGTTGAACTGGAAATCCTTGGCGTGTACCGGATGAAAGACCAGCCCAATCGCGGGAAGCCCTCCGGTTTGAAACGGCGTTGCCAGGCGGTTAGGTGACAATCCTCCGCTGCGCAGTTCTTTGAGGACCATCAAGTCGGGAACGGGCCAGCCGAGCGAAGCAATGTACTCGTACGAGTCCTGGTAGGAACCCTGCGTTACACCGGCGGCGTCCAGTTCGCTGTGCGTGAATTTCTCCCTGGCCGAGAAGCGCTCCAGGGCGTCGGTGAACTCGGCGGCTCGATGCGCCGCTCCGGCCAGAACCTGCGAAAGGCCGCAAGCCACTCCTGGATCGACGGGCGGGACGGTTTCGTCAATTCCGCGAGGCAGCCAGCGCATGGAACTGAGTGGCACATCGGCCAGGACGCCATCGCTGGGACGCGCGGCCGCGGGAGGCGCCAAAGTAACCGGAAGAACGGTTGCAACGGGAGCGCTCGCGGCCAGAAACTCCGATCCCAACAGTGCTCGAGCGCGCGCGACGTCGGGATGTTGCGGATAGTCCCGCAGGAATTTCTCCAACCGTGAGCGGCCCGCCGAGCGATCTCCGGAAAGAGCCTCCGCTAAGGCCAGAGTAATCTCCGTTTTCACGGCCTTTTCCTTACCTAGTTCCAGGGCCTTGGTCGCATGGAACTTGGCTTGCGCCGGCGCGCTTCGCAGAAGCGCTTCGGCCAGAGACTGGTGCCCGCGCCAGGAGGACGGATCGAGTGTGACCGCTTTTTCCAAGTGAGCAATCGCATCGGTGTAATTCCGCTGCTGCAGCAGGATCTGCCCCAGCGCCGTCTGTGCGCCGAAATGATCGGGATAAGAGCGGAGGGCGGTTCCCAAATGCTCCTTCGCCCCCGCCACGTCGTTCTTTCCCAGGGCGCAGAGGGCGGCGACATATTGCACGTCCGGATTTCCCGCCGCGTGCTTCAGGGCGTAGAGGACGTGCTTCGAGGCCTCGGCGGCATGATCATCGCGGAGCGCTGCCAAGGCCAGATCCAGTTCCTTGCGGGCCCTCCCCACCAGCACGGGAGGGCCGCCTTTGGATGGCCCCTTGTCGTCGGCGCCTTCCCCACGCATGACGATAAAGGTGTGCGACGTACCCGAGACTCTTAAGAGCAACTCCTCACGGGCAATCTGGTAGCCCGGCGCGTTGACCTCCACCGTGTAGTTGCCGAGGAAAAGACCGGGGAAGGTTGCCGTGCCGCCGGAGTCGGTGGACCGATAGTCGCCGTTCGGATTGGTAGGCGCGATGAGCCTCACTTGCGAGATCACCGAGAGCGGCCCGCCGCCGGCCCCTTGGACGTGCACTACCACGGAGGATGTGGCCGCCGCCAGAGCTTCCCCTGGATCCAAGGGAGCGCGTTGTCGCTGGGCTTCCATGGGTCCGCCAATCGCGGCCTGCAACGCCGCACCCAGCACCAGAGAGCGGCCGATGCGCCGCAGGGAGGTCTTGACCATCTCGAAAGTATACGCCCAGACCGCAATTTCATCACGAGACGATCGAGTCGGAGCCTCGCTTCTTTTTCTTTTGACCCTCCGGCAGATTTCTGTTACGTTGAATCTCCTGTTATTTTTGGTTGAAGGAGAACGTTCCACCGAGAGATGGTTTTTACAGCCAGAAGGATCTTCCTCACAAAAGGCGTCGGGACGCATCGCGAACGACTCACCAGCTTTGAGCTGGCGCTTCGTTCGGCGGGAATCGCGGCCTGCAATCTCGTGCGTGTCTCCAGCATTTTTCCGCCGCGCTGCAAGCTCATCAATCGCAAGCAGGGGATGAAGTATCTCGACCCCGGGCAGGTGCGGTTCGCGGTGATCAGCGAGAACGCCACGAACGAACCTCATCGCCTGATCGCGGCCACCGTCGGCTTGGCCCTCCCCAAGGAAAAGAACGCCTACGGCTATCTCAGCGAACACCACTCCTTCGGGGAGACCGAGAAGAAGGCCGGAGAGTACGCCGAAGAGCTGGCCGCCGAGATGCTCGCCACGACCCTGAACGTCGATTTCGACCCCGACCGGAGCTGGGACGAGAAGAAGGAGATCTATCGCATCTCCAACAAGATCGTCCGGGTGATGAACATCACCCAGTCCGCCGTCGGGCACAAACGCGGCTGGTGGACTACCGTTCTTGCCGCGGCCATTCTCATCGGCGACGAATAGCATTCCTTCGTAAAGTCGTGATAGGCTTGTGCCTATCCCCCTTGCTTGGCCACCTGAGAGGCGGGAGGTTAAGGCCGTATGAAGGTTAGATTTTGGGGAGTGCGGGGATCCACGCCGACTCCGTCTCGTGAAAACCTCAGATATGGGGGGAATACCACCTGTGTCGAAGTCCGGACCGAGGGTGGCGATCTCTTCATCTTTGACTGCGGCACGGGCCTGCGATCCCTGGGAAAGAGCTTGGTGGAGGAATTCGGCCATCAGAGCATTCACGCCTTCATCTTCCTGACCCATTACCATTGGGATCATATCCACGGGATCCCGTTCTTCGAGCCGCTGTACAATCCCGAGAACTACTTCTTTTTCCACTCGTTCCCTTGCCAGGAGCAGTCCGTGCAGCACGCCCTGGAAGAGCAGATGTCCGATCCCTACTTCCCGGTGAACATGGAAGCGATGGCGGCGCATCGCCACTTCTACGACCTCACCAACGAGGTTCTCGCCTTCAACGACAGCGTTCTGCGAAGCTCAAAACTGAACCATCCGCAGGGCTGCCTGGGCTATCGCCTGGAGAGCGGCGGGCAGACCGTGGTTTTCGCCACCGATAACGAAGCGGGCAGGGAAGAGTACGACAAGAACGCGCGCAGGCTAGCGGAGGGGGCCGACGTCCTGATCTTCGACGCCCAATATACGCCTCTCGAATACGCCACTTTCAAGAAGGGCTGGGGACACAGCACCTGGCGGGACGCCGTGAACGTGGCCAAAGACGCGGGAGTCAAGCATCTGGTCCTCTTCCATCACGATCCGGATCACAACGACAACTTCATCGACTCGATCGTCCATGAAGCGTCGCGCCACTTCCCCAACGTCCTGGCCGCTGCCGAGGGTATGCAGCTCGAGCTGAAGTCGGAGGGCGTCAAGCTCACCAACTTCCTGGCCGACCGCCGGAGCGACAACCGGCACTCCGTGCAAATGCCCCTCGTAGTCAAGGGCCGGACGCGCGACGGCCTCACCTTTGAAGAGCACACTGTGCTCGAGAATCTTTCTCTCAAGGGCGGCTACTTCGTTCTGCAGAACGATCCCGATCCGCGGGACGAGATGCAGGTGGCCTTGAAGATCACGCCGATGCAGAAGAATGCCACGATCATGTCCCTGCGCAGCCGGATGATCCGCCAGGAAGACGACGGCAACGAGCGCGGCAAGGGAATCGCTGTTACATTTCAGTAGGCTCCAGCGCGCGCAGGCGTCGCCGGACAATCCACAAACAACTCAGGATCAGCAGGAACTCGGGGAGCGCGACCGCTACCCAAAATCTCAGTGTCGCAAACAGGATCGTTGCGCCGAGCCAGAGACAGAACAGCAAGACCAGGGCCAGCGGGATAATCCGCGACGGCCGGACACGATCGACGAGCAGGAAAGAGCCGATAGCCGTCGCGAGTATCAGAAGGGAATCGATCCACGCCGATCTCGAGATGAAGGCCTGGTGCAGCATCGTGTCAATCATGTGAGCGTGCACCTCGACGCCCGGAGCGTGGCCAAAAGGCGTGGTAAAAATGTCGCCCATGCCAGGGTCCGCGGCTCCCACCAGCACAATATGGCCGTGGATCAGGCTCGTTGGGGCGGCGTCAATCGCGTCGACCATCGAGACGTGCTCGAAGGCGCGCGCGCCCCCGCGATAGTTGATCCATGCGTAGCCGTCTTCATCCGTGGGAACCGAGAGGTCCCCGATGCCTATGCCGGTCACTTGCGATCCTTCCACGCGCACTCTCATGCCGTCCAAGGGCACTCCGAGGTATAGGCGGACGGCCTGCACGGACGCAGGCGGATAGAACTGATCCCTATATGCAATCATGAGCGGCATGCGTCGAGGGACGTCATCTTCGGCCAGTCCGATCGAGATGTGACCTGTGTTCTGCGCGCCCGCAGATTCAATCTGGGGTGTGTTGCCGCGCCGATAGGAAGAACGAAATCCGCGGAAGCTCTTTATGGCTGAGTCCGTGGCCACGCGGTATGTGGCCGTCGAAGCGCCTGGATTCGGCAGCGCCCTGGGGAGGTTGGGACTGCCCACTGGAAAGAAGTACTGCCCGATCACGACGTTCCCGGAATACCTAATCATTGTGGCGAGCTCGTCATCCATCTGCGGGTCGGGAGTGACGAAATTGATGTCCAGCACAATCACCTTTGCTCCCGCAGCATTGAGATTGTCGATGAGTTGGACATAGCTCCTGCGAGGAAGGGGCCAGCGTTGGAACCGATCGACTGTCTTCTGATCGATGTCGACGATGGTTACCTCCTGCCCGGCCGCAGCCAGGTTGAAACGCATGCGGGAATCGAAGGAGGCCAATTCCGACTTCTCAAACCAGAGGGGCGCGAATATTTGAATCATCAGCCCGAGCAGGCTGAGCATGATCCCCGGCATCACGCGGTCAGACGTCATTGTTTTTGCAGCATGGGCAGCAGCTTTTCGTACGCTTCCTTGGCGGCGGCGAAATCGGGTCGCATCTGCCAGGCGAGTTGAAACTCCGAAGCGGCCGCCTCCAGGGCCTTGAGATTGGAATACGAAACGCCGAGATTATAGTGCGCGACATATATGTTTGGATACTTCCCGCCCACTTCAATCGCCTTCTTGAACGCTTCCGCGCCTTCGGCGTACCGGCCGGTGTCGTTATAGGCCACGCCCAGATTGATGTGCGCCTCCGTAAATTCCGGGCGCGTGGCCGTCGCTTTCTGCAGAAGAGCGATGGCGCCGGCCATGTCTTTGTCCTTCATCTTCAGCAGCGCGAGCGCGGTCATGGCGTCGACGTAATTTGGCTTCAGGGCCAGAGCCTTCTCGTGCTCCGTCTTGGCGTTCTGAGAGTCTCCGACGGCTTCGAGCGCCAGGCCGAGGTTCATGTGCGCTTCGGGATAGTTGGGTTTGAGCGCCAGCGCCTTGCGAATGGCGTCGAGCGCCTCCTGCCTCTGTCCCTTCAGCCCGTAAGCGTTGCCCATGTTGTTATAGAAGAGCGCCGTGTTTGGCTGTATCCCGATCGCTCGCTTATACAGCTCGATGGCGCGGTCGTATTCACCGCGCTGATAATGGAACCAGCCGAGGTTGCCGATGAGCGTACCTGACTTCGGCGATTGCTGCGAGCTGATCGTGAACAAGCGGATATCGTCGTGCCATTCGGGATTCCGAACCACGACCATGTAGGACGCGGCACCCAGAAGCAAAATCCCGGCACCCCAGGCCGGTTCGCGCCATCGTTGCACGCAGTATTCCCACGCCAGTCCTGCGATCCATACGAATCCCACCGACGGAAGGTAGAGGTATCGCTCCGTGAAAACGTTCTCGCCGACTCCGGTGAGATTCATGACCGGGGCCAGCGGTACAAGCACCCAGAAAATCCCAAAAGAGATGAGTGGCGACTTTGAGCGCAGCACAGGTATGGCGGCAATCAGTCCGATCAAGGTCACGAGTGCGAATAGAAAGCCAAGCGTGACGCCTCTGGTTGGCTCAAAGAGATGGTAGTAATTCAGTCCAGTCGGAAGAAAGAGCTTCCCGATGTACTCGCCGACGAGCACGACGATGCTGAAGAAGTATTCCCCAGGCTGCAGGTTATGGTAGTTGCCTTGCGCCGGAGCGAAGCCGCCGAGCGCACGGTAGCGCAGGGCCATGTAGACGCCAAAGACAGCGAAGAGCGAGCCATAGAGAAACTTGTTCTTCCAAAGCGCAAGGATGTCCCGTCGCAAGTACAGAATCTCGTAGCCGACGAGAAGAGGAAGCAGCATGGCGCCCGTCTCCTTCGTCAGCAGGGCCAGCATGTAGAGAGCGCTATGAACAGCAATCTGTCCCGTTGAGGGATGCCCGTCCTCACGCGCAAAAAGCCAAATCGCGCCGACAACGACACCTGTGAGTAAGGCATCAGGAAGCACGGCCACCCAAACCACCGCTTCGGTGTGGATCGGATGCACGGCGAAGAGCGCGCCCGCAAACAGCGCGGCGCGCCTGTTGCCGAGCAGTCGCTCTCCCAGGCCGAACACGAGCACGGTGTTGATCATGTGGATCAGCACCATCACCAAGTGAAAGGTGAAGGCATCGAATCCCACGGCGTAGTAGAGCGCCATGTAGATCACGATCTGGACCGGCCGGTAATAGTTGGTGAGTTCCTGGCCGGCAAATGCCCAGATGTGCTTCGAGAAAACGTCCGGAATGCGGTGGTAATCCACAACCAGCGGATTGTTGAGAAGCTGGAAGTTGTCGTCGGAGACAAAACCGTTCGAGAGCGCGTTCGCGTAGACCAGAAAGGCCAGCGCGGCGAGAGCCAGCGGAGGCCAAACGTCAGGCCATTTCGAGGGGCGGGGCGAAGGGAGCGCGTCCTTCGGAACGGTCTTGCGTTTTTTCATCGGGCCTCAATTGTATAACGCCACCTGTGATAGATTTTCGGTCATGCCCGAGGAAGCCAAGCCCAGTACGATTGACGCACTCTTTGAAGAGAACCGTTCGTTTCCGCCTCCGCCGGACTTTGTGAATCGCGCCGCGTTGCGCGATCCCGCCATTTATGAGCAGGCCCGCCGCGATCCGCAGGCGTTCTGGGCGCGCTGCGCGGAGCAGGTTTCCTGGTATCAGAAGTGGAACAAGGTTCTCGAATGGGAGCCGCCTTTTCACAAGTGGTTCCTCGGAGCGCGCTTAAACGCATCTTTCAATTGCCTCGATCGTCATCTCTCCGGTCCGCGGCGCAACAAAGCGGCGCTCATTTGGGAAGGCGAGCCGGGCGACGAGCGTGTCTACACCTACGCCGGCCTGCATCGCGAAGTATGCAAGTTCGCGAATGTGCTCAAAGGACTCGGCGTCAAGCGCGGCGACCGGGTTGCGCTCTATCTGCCGTTGATTCCAGAGCTGGCCATTTCGATGCTTGCCTGCGCGCGGATCGGGGCCGCGCATACCGTAGTCTTCGGCGGCTTCAGTCCCGAGTCTCTTCGAGGTCGTATCAACGATGCTGAGGCCAAGGTGCTCGTGACCGCCGACGGCGGATACCGGCGCGGGCAGATTCTTCCGCTGAAGCAGAACTCCGACGCCGCGCTCGAAGGATGTCCCACGGTGAGCCACGTTGTCCTGGTGCGGCGCGTGGGCGACGCTGCGCCGGTGCACGTGCGCGAAGGTCGCGACCACTGGTATCACCGCCTCATGGAAGACGCATCCCAAGTCTGCGAAGCGGAGTCGATGGACTCGGAGGACTTGCTCTTCACCCTCTATACTTCCGGAACGACCGCGCAGCCCAAGGGAATAGCACACACCACCGGCGGATATATGGTCGGTGCGACCAATAGTTTCCAATGGATCTTCGATCCCAAGGACGAAGACATCTATTGGTGCACGGCCGACATCGGATGGATCACCGGACACAGCTACGTAGTCTATGGGCCCATGTCGAACGGCGCGACGGTGTTCATGTATGAAGGCTCGCCCGATTGGCCGGCAAAGAATCGCTGGTGGGCGATGATCGAGAAGCATCGCATCAACATTCTGTACACTGCGCCCACGGCGATCCGCGCGTTCATGGGATGGGGCGCGCAATTTCCCGCGGGACACGACCTCTCGAGTCTTCGCCTTCTCGGCTCGGTCGGCGAGCCCATCAATCCGGAAGCCTGGATGTGGTACCACAAGCACATCGGCCACGAGAAATGTCCGATCGTCGACACGTGGTGGCAGACCGAAACCGGAATGATCATGATCTCGCCGCTTCCCGCGCTCACCGCCACCAAGCCGGGATCAGCCTGTTCGCCGCTGCCCGGCGTCTTCGCCGAAGTCGTGGACGAGAATGGGAACAAGGTGGGACCGGGCGGGGGCGGCTATCTCGTCCTCACGCATCCGGTTCCCTCGATGTTCCGCACGATCTTTCGCGATCCGGATCGCTACGTGAAAACTTACTTCAGCCGGATGGGTCCCAAGATCTATTTCACCGGCGACGGCGCCAAGCTGGACGATGACGGCTATCTCTGGCTGATGGGG
>CAZRND010000073.1:0-17229 GCA_964601345.1 uncultured Acidobacteriota bacterium
TTCTTGCCATTGCTGTCGTCGTTAGTCCCGGATGGCGTTCTTCGCCTCGTAGGTCTTGCGTTCCTTCTCGCGCATGAACGCCTGCTTGACCTTCATGGCCTTGTCGAAGGCCGCCCGGGCGCTGGTCAACTGTCCCTGGTTGCGCGCCAGCGCGCCTTTCATCTGCTCGAGTTGCGTGGCGAAATGGCCGGCCATGTCGTCGCGTCCAGCCTGGATCGCCGCTTTGATCTTGGACGTGAGCCCGGCGGTCTCGGTCTTGTACTTCGCTTCTTCTTTTTCAAGAAGCGTGACGTTGGCCTTGACCATGGCGATGCTCTCGTTCATCTGCGGCACCTGGTCGTTCATGTCGCGGATGTTCTGCTCCAGAATGACTTCCGGATTCTCAGCCACGGAAATGAAGAATCCTACGAACGACCGAACCACACGGGTCAGGCGATTCCACATATTCGCTCCTTACGCTTTCTTGGCACTGGTTGTGATCGGGTTCTCGGTCACGAAGGGTGATACGGCATCGGCGATTTTTTGTTCCTCGTCCTGCTTCTTGACCAGCCAGGTGTTGAAGTTAGCTTTGCTCTTGGCAACCTCATCAGTATTGGCCTGGATACGGACTTTTTGCTCGGCCACAAGCCGGTCGATTTCGGCCTGTATCTGCTGATTTTCCTTTAACTTACGCGCCTCCAGCTCTTCCACGGCCTTTTGCTTTACGCGCTCGAACCCGTCGAGCGCGCGGTCCCGACGCACGGCGTCTTCGATCACGTCCGCCAGCTTCACGCCGGCCGCATCGAGCGCCACCAGGATCGAGCTGCGTTTCACATCCACCGGAAGATTTCGGATATGCTCGCTGGCCAGCATTTCGGCGATTTTCATGATCGTATAGCCGTGCGTGGGAGCGGTGATTTCGGCGGCCTTGTAAATCTCTTCGAAGGAAGTAGTGTCGCCCGCCAGCGGCTTGAATTTCGGCTGCGGAGGAATAGCCGCGGCGGCAGCAATGTCTTTTACGGTTTGCGCGGCAGATCTCGGAGCGACAGGCGCCGCGCGTCCCCTCGCGGGCGGAGGCGGAGCGGGTTCGGGTACATCCTTTTCATCCCCCTCGATGGTGATGAAATGGTTGTACCACTTCTTGTCCTTGGGCTCCATTGTATCTGGCCGCGATTGTAACCTATTTTCCGGCCCACTTCGCGTACTGCGCGGCAATCTGCGCCTGGGCGGCGTCCCCAGGATGGATCACCACGCGATACCGGAAGGTGATGCTCTTCTCCGGCTCGATGGTCACGCTGCCGTTGCGCGTCTTGTCGTTGTAATAATCGTGCTCGCCGAATTGATTGACGGCGAAGAGTCCATACGCGCGGGCGTGCCAGTATGCGGGATGCTTGGGATTCTGCGGATGATCGAAGATCGTGATGCCGAGGGGCTCGTTTTCCACAGTGCCGGAATAATCGACCCACGTGGCGCGCTTGCCCCAAATCTGCGTCTCGCCGCGCGATCCTTCCGAACTGCTCATGACGCCGGTGCACGGCGCGCATTTCGGCGTTTTCTCTTCGAGCGATTTCACCACGCGGATGGCAAAGGTGCCTTCCTTGGTATCGCCGAGTGTGACCTTGTCCCGGCCGGCTTTCAGCGTGAGCTCGAAGTCGATGTACCGTTGGCCGGCGACTTCGCGGAATGTCATCCGCCGCGACTCTTCGAGCACGTTCTTGCCGTCGGGCGAAACCCAATTGAACTTGGCAGTGATGACACCGCTGTCTTTGCCGCCCTTCGCTTCGCCGAGCGAGGAGAAGACGATATGCCCTTTGTCCTTGCCCTCGCTCCAGAAATCGGTTCCGTTAACTTCGCCATGAGCGAAGAAGAGCCCGCGATGGTGAGGATGATCCTTGCTCTCGCCGGCGACGTCGGACTGCATGGGCCAACTCCGAGTGACGATGATTCCGGAGGCGCTGCGCAGCGGATGCAGGTAGGGCTTCGGCGAATCGGAGCCGAAGAAAAACGAGGTGAAAGGCTTGCCGTCAACCGAGACATCGATGCGCTCGCCGTCGCGCGCAACCTTCACTTCCGCGAGAGCGGGAATGGCTAAGACAACAAGCAGGGCGAATAATCTCACTTTCATTTGCTTCATGGGCCCTATCATAGCATCACTTCCCGGCCCGGCCGCTTCGCCGCAAGGTAGCCCGCGGGGAGGACGGGGACGGTATAGCGACCCAGCTGCGAGCCGCAAAGCGGGGCGCGGCCCGTCGCCGCGCACTCCATGAAGTCCTGCATTTCTTGAGGATAGCCGTGTTGCCAATCCTCGTCGGGGGCGGGATGGCTCCACCCCTGCTTCGTCCCGGTCTTCTCGACGACGTAAATGTCGTCGAAGTATTCCTCGCGCGGATTGTAGGTGGTGAGCGCGTCGGTGGGATTCAGGTTGCAACGCGTCCGGTGATTGCTAGCAAAGACCTCGATCCAGTTGGCGACGCCGCCCAGCACCAGTTCGCTGGCGAAAATGTCGGCGATGGTCCCGTCCTCGAACGTGACGTGGACCATCGCGTAATCCTCGATGTCCTGATACCCGGTACGCAGGTGGCCAAGGTCCTCGAAATTCGGCAAGCGAGTGAGGCTGTGCGTCCGGCAACTGACCGTGGCCGGGCGGATCGGACTCTTGAGATACAGAGCGGCGGTCAAAGGATGGCATCCTTTGCCCACCAGCGAGCCACCGCCGGAGAATTTCCATATGCCGTAGAACGGCGAGTGCGATCCGCTGTGCGATTCTTCGCCGGTCATCCGCAGCACCTGCGCCTTGCTCTTGACGATGATCTCGCGTTCCTTCTGTACGGCGGGCGCATACACCCAGTTCTCGGCGTAGAAAATCTTCCTCCCGCTCGCTTGTTCCGCGGCGATCATCCGTTCGGTGGAGGCGAGACTTTCCTTGAGCATCGTGTCCTTCGGGACGGCGGGTCCGCCGAAAAAGCCGGTGAAGGGCTTTTCGATGATGACGTGACACCCGCGGCCGAGCGCCGCGAGCGCCACCGATTCGTGGCTCGATCCGGGCACGCAGGCATCCACCACGTCCACACCTTCGCATAGTTCTTCGAGGTGGGAGTACACGCGCAGGCCGCGCTCGGCGGCGAACTTCCGGCACTTCTCTCCCGTCGGCGACCACACGCCGGTCACCGCGACCTCGACTCCGTGAACTTTCTTCAAAGCCGCATAGTGAAAGCGGGCCGCGAATCCCGAGCCCACCAGACCCACACGAATTGCCGACATGAAAAATCCTCCGTGCTGCGCCGATGATGTTTTATCATTCAAGGGCTGAAGAACGCAATTGAATGACAGATGGGGTGACATGGCTCGCATCTTTTACGATTCCGACGCCGATTTGGGGCACTTGAAAGATCAAACAGTAGCCGTGCTGGGGTACGGCAACCAGGGACGCGCGCAAGCCCTCAACTTGCGCGATAGCGGCGTGCCGGTGCTGGTCGGCAGCGTGCGCGACGAAAGCTGGGAGCGCGCCGCCGCGGACGGCTTCGAGACCGTCCCGATCGCCGACGCGGTCGCGCGCGCCAGCCTGCTGATGCTGCTTCTGCCCGACGAAGTGCAGCGCCAGGTCTACGAGAAGGACCTGGCGCCGCGGCTGCGGCCCGGCCAGACCCTCTCGTTCGCGCACGGCTACAACATCCGCTACCGGCTCATCGCGCCGGCGCCGGGCGTCGACGTCATCATGGTCGCGCCGCGCATGATCGGCATCCGCGTGCGCTCGGCTTTTGAGGCAGGGGGCGGCGTCCCCGCGTATGTCGCAGTAGCGCAGAATGCCACCGGCAAGGCCCTCGAGCGCGCCCTGGCCCTGGCGAAGGGGATCGGCGCGACGCGCGCCGGAGTCCTCGAGTGCACCTTCGAGCAGGAGACGGACCTCGATCTCTTTACCGAGCAGGGATTGTGGCCCTGGGTGATGAAAGTCTTCTCGCAAGCCTTCGACTTTCTGGTCGAGCAAGGTTTCCCCGAAGAGATGGCGGCGCTCGAGCTCTACGGCTCGGGCGAGGCATCCGAAATCTTTCACCAGATGTCGCGAACCGGCTTCTTCAAGCAAATGTCCCTGCATTCGCAGACCAGCCAGTACGGAACACTCACGCGCGGCCAGCGCATCGATCCGGCCATAGTGCGCGCCATGATGCAAAAAGCGATCACCGAAATCCGCGACGGATCGTTCGCCAATGAGTGGGCCGCCGAGCAAGCTTCGGGATATCCCGTCTTCGGACGATTGAAGAAGGAGGCGTACGCGCATCCCATCAACGGCGCGGAGCAGCGCGTGGCCGGAATGATTCGTGCCGCTGGGAAGTGAGGGCATGTCCCGCCGGGCACTGCCCCTGTTTCTTCTTCTAGCCCTACCTCTCTTCGCCGCGAACAAAACCATCGTCGTCGGCGCCATCCTCGAGATCACCGGAAAATCCGCGCTCGCAGGACAAATGATGCGCCAGGGCATCGACATGGCCCTGGAGGACATCAACGCATCAAGCCTCGGTCCAATCGAAGTCGTAGTGGAGGATAACGCCAGCGTCAACGCCGGCTCGGTGAACGCGCTGAACAAGCTCGCCGGACGCGGGGACCTCGTCGCGGTGATGGCGCCCATCCGCAGCACCATGGTGCTGGCCATGCTGCCGCGCATCAACGAAATCGGGCTGCCCACTTTCACGGGAGCAACCAACGAGAACATCACGCGCCTCGGCAGCCGCTGGATCTTCCGCACCCGCACCGACGACAGCCTGGCGGCGCGTCTCGCCGCTCACTACGCAGTGAAAGTGCTGGGAGCGCGGCGCATCGGCATCCTTCATGAGAACGACGCTTTCGGCACCGGCGGCATGAAGGGACTCACCGCCGCTCTCGAGCGCGACTTCGGCATTCAGCCCGTTCAGGTGGAGAAATATCAGTTCGGCGACCGCGATTACACCGGGCAGTTGCTGAGCATGCGCAACGCGGGCGTCGACACCATGATGCTCTACTGCACTCACGAAGCCGACGCCGGCTTGATCCTGCGCCGTTACCGGCAACTCGGGCTGACCTTCCGGTTCTTCGGCTCGCCATCGGTCGGAACCAGCGTCGCTCTCAGTCTCGCGGGACGCGAGGCGGAGGGCGTCTACGTTTTCACCGACTCACGGCCGGAAAATCCCGGCGGCATCACGCAGACCTTCCGGCAACGCTACCGCGCCCGCTATGGAATCGATCCCGACCTGCTCTCGACGCAGGCGTACGACAGCCTGTGGCTGACGGCGCGTGCCGCGAGGCGGGGCGCGACGAACCCCGAATCGCTGCGGCACGCCTTGCTTTCCGATCCTTATGAAGGCGCCGCCGGGCTCTATGCCTTCGAGCCGGACGGCAATGGACGGCACGACCTCAGCGTCATCCAGATTCGCGACGGGAAGCATCGTGTGCTCGACGTGCTGGGCCCATCGTGGTTGAAGCCGGAACGCCTCCCGCCGGGCAGCGTGCCGCCCGCGCCGCGCGCCGCGCTCTGGAACACGGCCGCGCAACTCGTCGCCGAAGGCGTGGCCGTCGGCGCCGTCTACGCGCTGGTGGCGATGGGCTTCGTTTTGCTCTACAACGCGGCGTCGCTCGTGAATTTCGCGGGCGGCGAGCTGGTGATGATCGCCGGCTACCTCTTCGCGACGCTGGGAATTCGATGGGGCGTCGCGGCCGCCTTCGTGGCGGTCCTTCTGATCATGGCCTGCGGCTCGGTGATCTTCCGCCGCTTGACTTTCGATCCCATCGCCCAAGTCGCGGCGCGCGACTTTCGGACGTTTGTGGTGACGACGATCGGCGCGTCCATTTTCTTGAAGAATCTCGCGCGCTTGATTTGGGGCGCGCAGCCGGCGCTGGCCGATTCTCCTTTCGGCCGCGGCTCGACGGAGATCGCCGGCGTATTTGTTCCCCTTCACGAAGCGGGAATGGTCGCTGTCACGATCGTGGCGCTGGCGCTGCTCTATCTGCTCTTCCAGAAGACCATGCTCGGCTTGCGCCTGCGCGCCGTGGCGCAGGACCGCGAGACCGCCTCGCTGATGGGCATTCCCGTGCGCAGGATGATTGGGATTACCTTTGCCGGCGCGATGATGCTCGCCGGACTCGGCGGCGTGCTGCTCGCGCCCATCTACTTCGTCCATCCCGAAGTCGGCGGCGCCATTTCCTTGAAGGCGTTCTCCGCTTCGATCGTCGGCGGATTTGGCAGCGTGCCGGGCGCGATCGTGGGCGGCGTTCTGCTGGGCGTCGCGGAGACGCTGGCGGGCGCGTATCTTTCGCAGGGATACCGCGACGGGATCGCGTTCGTCCTGCTGATCGCGGTGCTGGTCTTCCGGCCCAGCGGATTGTTCGGCGAGAAATCCGGAGAGCGCGCATGAGGAAGCTTCTGCTCGTCGTCCTGCTCGCCGGCATCGTCTGTGGGGAGTTTGCCTCGCCTTACACGCTCCATCTTTTGAACATGGCCGCGGTTTACGTGATCGCCGTGCTCGGCCTCTACTTCGTGGTCGGGCTGTGCGGACAATTCTCGCTGGCGCAAGGCGCGTTCTTCGGCCTGGGCGCCTACGGACTCGCGCTGCTCGAGTCGCGAATGCATTTTCCCGCGCCGGTCGCGGTTGCGGGCGGAGCGCTCGTCGCCGCATTCTTCGGACTCGTGCTGGGGCTACCCACGCTGCGCCTGCGCGGACACTACCTGGCCATGGCGACGATCGGATTCGGCGAGATCGTCAACCTGGTCCTGAAAAACTGGATATCGCTGACCAACGGCCCGGACGGCTTGAGCATCCCGCGTCCCTTTTTGGCTGGTTCCGGATCGCTGGCCTACGATCGCGCGTTTTACGCGATGGCCGTCGCGCTCGCGGCCGCGGCGGCGCTCGCCGCACTCTGGGTGCGCGGGGCGGCGCTTGGACGCCAGATGGCCGCGGTGCGCGACAACGAGCTCGCTGCCGCGACGCTCGGCATCGCCGTGACGCATGTGAAGGTCGCCGCCTTCGCGCTGGCGGCATTCTGCGGTGGACTCGCCGGAGCGCTTTACGCGCTGCTCGAAACGTACATCAGCCCGGAGACGTTTTCCTTCGATCTTTCTGTCACCATGCTCATGATGCTGCTCGTCGGCGGGCGCTACTCGGTGTTCGGCGCGGCGGCCGGCGCGGTCCTGCTCGGCTTTTTGCCGGAGTGGCTGCGTTTCCTGAAGGACTACTACATGCTGCTCTTCGGAGCGCTCATCACCGCCAGCGTGATCTTCCTGCCGGCGGGCATCGCCGGACTCTGGGACCGTGGGGACCATGGAAAATCTGCTTGAGCTGCGTGCGGTCTCCGTCGCCTTCGGAGGATTGAAGGCTCTCGACCGCCTGGACCTCGATGTCGCGGCAGGAACGATTCATGCGCTCATCGGCCCGAACGGATCGGGCAAGTCCACCTTGCTCAACGCGCTAAGCGGGCTGGTTCCCTGGTCCGGTGGGATTCGTTTCCAGCAGCATTCGCTCGCTGGACGCGGGACGTTCCGCATCCATCGCCTGGGAATCGGCCGCACTTTTCAGACGCCGCGGCTCTTCGAATCGATGAGCGTCGTCGAGAACGTGCTCACCGGATGGCGGCGCGAGCGCTCGCGCGCTCTCGAGGAACTCGAACGCGCCGGGCTCGCGGACAAAGCGGACTGGCCCGCCGTGCGGTTGAGCGCCGTCGAGCGGCGCATGCTCGAGATGGCGCGGGCCTGCGCGGGCTCTCCGCGGCTCGTCCTGCTCGACGAGCCTGCGGCCGGCATGAGCGCCCTCGAGCGAGCGTCGCTCGCCGCCCACCTCGGCGAGCTTCCCTCGCGCGGCGTGACACTCCTTCTCGTAGAGCACGATATGAAGATGGTCACCGAGCTGGCCACGCGCGTCACCGCGCTCAACTTCGGCGAGAAGATCGCCGAAGGCGATCCGCGCGAGGTGGCGCGGCATCCCACGGTGGTCGAGGCGTACTTGGGGAAACATGCTGCGTCTTGAGAACATTTCGGTGGCGTACCAGGACCTGCCGGTCCTCGAGGGCGTATCGCTCTCCGTCGCGGCGGGCGAGACCGTCGCGGTTCTCGGCGCGAACGGCGCGGGAAAATCCTCGCTGCTCAAAGTGATTTGCGGACTGCTGCCGGCGACGGCGGGCGGCATTTTTCTCGGCGAACGACAACTCAACGGCCTCGCGCCTCACCAAATCGCGCGAGCCGGCATCCTCAGCGTTCCCGAGGGCCGGCGGATTTTTCCCGGCCTGACGCTTGAGGAAAATCTGCTGACCGCGGTTTTCGATCGCCCGGCGAAGGATGCCCGGCGCGATCTCGATCAGGTCTACGAATGGATTCCGTGGATGGCGGAACGCCGCGCGCAACTGGGATGGTCGCTGAGCGGCGGCCAGCAACAGATGCTGGCGATGTGCCGCGCCTGGATGGGCCGCCCGCGCCTGTTGCTCCTCGACGAGCCGTCGCTCGGACTCTCGCCCGCCGCCTGCGCGGCGGCCTACGAGCTGATGGACCGCATCCGCGCGCAGGGCGTGGCATTGCTGCTCGTCGAGCAGAATGCCGCGCAAGCATTGTCATTCGCCGAGCGGGCGGTGGTGCTGGAGCGGGGACGGGTCGTCTTGGCGGGATTGTCCGCCGAATTGCGGGACAATCCCATGGTCAGGAAAGCTTACCTTGCAGTGTGAAGTTTAGTAGGGCTGGAAATAGTCGCGCGGAGTCAGGTTCGTGATTCGCCAGCCGCGCTTGGTGTAGGTGAATTCCACCACCATTTGATTGCGGCGGCGCGTCACCTGCCCGACGCCGTCCTTGCGCGACAGTTCCATGTCGCCGTCCAGCGTCATTTGCGATTTGCCGGGCGTCTGTCCACCGGCTGGAGCCGTGAAGGCGGTGCGGAAGTTCACGCGCAGGTTGTCCTGGCGCATCAACCGCTCGACCATGTCTTCGAATCGCGGATAGTCGTCGAACTTCGCGGAATCGAAATATCCGAGGAACCCTCTCGATGACCCGCCCTCGAGCGCAAACTGAAGATCCTTCACCAGGCGGTTGAGGTCGCGCTCGGTGTTCTTCGGATCAGGAAGCGGGACATCCTCATCGGCCTTCCCTTTGGTGGTCTTGGGCTTCTTGTCTTTCTTGGGCTTCTCGGGCTTCGCCTGCGTATCCTGCGCGGACGCCGTTGGGGCAGCCGCTCCCAAGACCAAACCCACGCCGCACAACAGAGCAAGTAAAGTCCTCATGTGTCCCTCTCCTATAAGAGACGCACGCAGGGGCGTGGCGGTTGCCCCTGCGCAACGTGCTCTGCTAGTTGCTGTTATCCTTCGTCACCCATTCCAGATCGAAGGTGATCTGCGCGCTGCTGATGACGCGGTCCAGACTCTGCTGATCCTGGATCTCGCCCGCCAGATTGCCGCCGCTGCCGATCTGGCCAAGCTGCCCGCCGCGCGGATTGCCGCGAGTGTTGCCGCCGATCTCACTACTCCCGCTGCTGCTGCGGCTGCCGCTTCCGACAGCACCGAGCTTGGGACTGACGCTGGAGCGAATCTTCGAGACTCGCAGCAGCGAGATCTGGTTGCGGGACTTGATCAGGTAGGTATGCCCTTCCTCGAACATGCCCTCCGACTGCAACGTCCCCTGCAGCATTCCCTGCGAGGCTAGATCGTCCCACGGCGAGCCCGCCGTCAGCGACATCGGGCCGAGATCGCGAACCCCGCCATCGAGCGCGGCCACGCGAACCTCCAGCGTTCCCGCGCCGGTGATGAAGGGCAGGACCTCGAGATCGACCGAGCCGCCGCAGCTCGACTGCGAAGCGCTCCGCAGACGCAGACCGGTGCAGTTCTCGTTGCGAGCCATCACGGAGAGGCGCTCGCGGCGTCCGACGCCGCTGCCGCCCGCGACATCCACGTACATGCCTTTGAGGGCTGCGACGTTGTTGGCGCGATCCGGATCGCTCGAGACTTCGCCGCCCGGATCGACGACCACCGCCAGGGCGTGGCCGATCATCCGCTGGGCCTTCCAGTCGAAGCTGACCATCGTGGAGCCGAGCGCCGGGACGCTGACGCGCTGGCTGGCGATCGTGGCGCCGTCCAAGGTCAGCGCAACCTCGACGTTCGAGGCGTCCGACCTACCCAGGTTCCGCACGCGCGCCCGCAGCTTTACGGGATCGCCTTCGCGCGGCTGCATCGGCGTGTAACTGACCTCCTGCGGCCGGATGCTCAGATCGAGCGGGCTGGCCGATGAGGTCACCGAGATAATTCCACTCGGGCCCGGCGTGAGGCTGTAGGCCGTCGTGGTGATCGTAGCGTTGCCGCCGCTGATCGTGATCGTGTAGCTCTGTCCAGCGACGGAAGTCGCGGGCAGCGTGACCAGGATGTTCCCGACATTCAGAGTGCCGGTGAGGACCGGGTTGAACTTGGGACTCAGCCAGCTTACGGTGAACTGTCCCGGCGTGGCTTCGCTGATGATGCCCGGGGACCTGGGCAGGGCGTTGGCAATATCGATGTCGAGCGTTGTTGCATCGGACCCCGTCAGGGCCGGGGCGCCGCCATTCGGGGTCACCGACAAACCGATGGACAGCGTATCGAGCTGCGTTCCGGCATTGAGGATGAGCTGCAGCGGAACCGCTACGACGGCTCCATGCGCTCCTCCCGCGTTGCCGATTTGCAACACGCCTCCCTGGGCGTTATCGATGGTTGTCTGGCTGGCGGAGGTGATGCTCTTCGTGAAGCCCCCAGGGGACGGCGTTCCTCCGGGTGACGCAAAGCCCGTTGTGCCGACGGGGGTGGCGGGGAAGTTGAAGTTGGTCGTCGCGCCGCTCGATACGCTCAGCGTCTGACTCGCGCTAAACGTCGTCGATCCGCCCGGTGAGACCGTGCCGTTGACGGTTACGTTGCCGTTAAAGCCGGTGGTCCCGGTAACGTTCACCGTGTAGTTGCCGCTCGAACCGATGGGGATGATCGACGGAACGGTCCCGATCGACAGCGAGAACGGATCGAGAATATTAACGGTGAAGTTGACGTTCGCGATCACACCCGTATTGCTGGTGAAGACCATGGTCGCCGTACTCGACGATCCCGCGGCCCCGGTTGCCGTCAAGGTACAGGTAATGGTTCCGGTAGCGCCCAAGCTCGCTGGCGTCGGAGATCCCGTTGTAACGCCCGATGGCAAAGTTGTCGGACAAGCGCCGTTAACGGTGCCCGTGAACCCGGCGTTGAAAGTGGCCGTGCCGGTAATGTTGACCGTGAAGCCCCGGAACAATGACACCGTTCCGGCCACCGGAGCAGCCGTGAAGGGCACCGGAATCGAAGTGGCTGCGACGGCGGTTTGATTGAGCGTGAATCCGCCGGCGCTGGTGTTCGCTCCCAAATTCACCGATCCGGAAGCCGTGGCCAAAGCGGTCACGGTGAAGCTGACCGGAGTATTGGCGGACACGGAGACGCTTTGCGACGTTGGACTGAAACTCACCAGAGGGGTGTTCGGCGTTCCCGTGGGAGTCACGTTCACGGTAGCGACCAGACCCGCAGCCGGAATCACGTTCACGACGTAGCTCGCCGAAGACGCTGCCGGCAAACTCAGCGGAGTCGTGAATGTCAGCGAATACGGATCCGAGAAGGTCAGCGAGTAAGTGACCGTTAGGCTCAACGTCCCGCTGGTGAAGGCAATGGCCTGATTTACCGGCCCTGCGGCGGCATTGCCCGTCGCGGTGATGGTGCAATTGATGGTGCCGGTGGCCACCAGGATCGGGGAGCAGTTGACAGAGGAAACGCCTGACGCGGGAGTCCCCGTAGCGGTGACCGATGAGGCGAACGACGCGTTAAAGTTGACGTTCACCGAGACTGATGTCGAGAATCCGCGGAACATCGCTTGGCTCGTCGAACCGGCCGGCGTGACCGTATAAGCGTCGACGATGTTGATGGTGAAGCTTACCTGCGCGGTGACCGCACCGCTGGTGACGTTGAAGTTGAGCGTCGGAGAGCCGGTCGCGCAAGTAACCGCCGCGGCTACCGTGAAACTGAGACTCCCGGCCGCGGAGAGCGTATTCGTAGTGACGGGTGTGACCGTCAGACAGGTCACCGCCACCGGAGTGATCGTCACATTGCCGGTGAAACCGGCGTTGTACGCCACGTCGATAACCGCCGTGTTCGACAGGCCCTTGAAGACCTGAATGGGCGTCGTGCGCGGCGTCGGCGTGAACGGTCCTACCACGTTGGTCGCCGTGCCGTCCAGGCCGAGCGAGAAGGCGCCGGAACTCGTGTTGGCGCCCATGGTCACACTCCCTGTGACCGTGGCTCCTGCCGTGGCGGTGAAGGTAACCGCCGTGGTCGCCGGCACAGCCACCGTCAGGCTCGCCGGGCTGAACGTTACTGATCCAGCCGGGTTGACCCGCGGTGTAAGCGTGACGTTTCCGCTAAACGTCGTCGCTCCAGAAGTCAGAGCGGTGATGCCGACCATCATTTGTGCATTGCCCGAAGCCGGCATCGTCCCGGGAGTCGTGAAGGTCAGCGAATACGGATTCGTCGCGTTGATCTGCGTCGGAATCGAAGCGGTGAAAGTTCCCGCCTTTGCCGTCACACTTCCGTTGACGGTGCCCGGCGCGGCGGACCCGGCCGCGACGTAGGTGAATGTCTGCTGGTTCGCGGTTGGCGAGGTCAGAGTGAATGAACGGCTGGATGTGCCGTTGACGGTCACAGTAGACGGCAGACCGCCGTTCGCCGCGCCGGAGTCACCCTGCGAGATTACAGTGATTGCACCTGTGAATCCCGCGGCGGGCGTCGTCGTGGCGATCCACGATCCCGTCGTACCGTTGAATAGATTCAGAGGCGTTGCGTTGACGGCCAGGGTAAAGGGGTCCGCCTCAACCCAATTGCTGGGAGTACTCGCATTCGAAACGCTGTTTCCAAACGTGTCGGTAGCGGTGAAGCTGAGGTCCGATCCCGACAACGGCGTCGTTCCCACCAAGTTGAACACCACGGGACCCGTCGTGGTTCTCGAGTTGCTTCCCGACGGAGTGATCGTGATCGCCGAGGTTACGGTGGATGAATTCGGTGTTACCGTGACGGTGCTCGCGTAGCCCGGGATCAGCGTCAGGTTCACTGTGGCCTGGGTCGTCACGCCCGTAAAGGCCAGGATCGTCGCGGGCGTAACCGTGAAGGAATACGGCGCCGCGGCGGTGAGAACTGAAGTGAAGGGATACGCGTAGAAGTTCCCAACGTTAGCCTGCACTTGATACTGGAAGGCGCCGGTAAAATTAGCGGCCAGCGTGGTGCTGAAGGTCACGTTGGTCACACCCACCACGTTGACCGTCGTGCTGGCGGGGTTGAACGTGGAGAGTCGGGAAGTCCCCGCGGCCCTCTGGGGCGACGCTCCCGGCGCATATTCCGAAGGCACCAACGTCACGCTGCCCGCAAAACCGCTGGTGGGCGTGATCGTCGCTGTCAGAGCAAACGGAACATTGTCGTAAATATTGGCCGGCGCGGACACGGTAATCGTAAACGGATCTCCCGCGGTAAAGGGCACGATTCCGGTCGCCGTGTTCACGGCGTTGACGTCGCTGGCGCTGAAAGTCAGGTTACCGGAGCCGGTAGCGCCGCTCGTTCCCAGCAAGTCAAATTGGAGAGAGCCGCTGGAGCTAAGCGTGGTCCCCGTAACGGGCGTGCTCGAGGAGATGCTCGTCGTTCCCGTCGGCATTCCGTTGACAGTCACGCTCCCCGCGTATCCAGGCCCAAGGGTTAGAGTGGTGGTGACTCGCGTCGTCGCGAGACTGAAGATCCGCACCGGGTTCGGCGTAACGACCATGGCGAAGGCCGGCACGATCTGCATCGACGGACCCGTCTTGCTGATGTTGACCAGCGACTGCCCCGCGCCGCTGACGCCATTCGCCCCCAAGATCACTGGTCCGAGGGCTGTTCCTGCCGGAACACTGACGGAGAATACAACGCTCATCGCGGCGCCGATTGGCACCGATTGGCTAGACGGACTAAAGACCACGTTCGCCGGAGTAGTCGTCGGCGTGATTTGTACGTTGCCGGAGGCCCCGGTGGCGCCCGTGACCGTGACCGTATAAGTAAGGTTGCCGGTCACCGCAATCGAACTCGGCGCCGAAAAGGTCAAAGTGTAGGGATCGATGAAGGTGATTGGAACCGACACGGCATGCGGCCCGTCGCTGGCACTGAACACAAAGTTCAGAAATGTGCTGCCGGTCGCGCTCCCGGCTGTCATGAAATCGTAAGTGAAAACGCCGGTAGCATTGAGCGACGCTGGGCTGGTTACCTGGCGCGTTAAGGAGAGAATTCCCGCCGGCAAGCTCGTAGGAGCGATCGGCGTTACCGTGCCGGTGAAACCCGGTCCATAGGTAACCGAAATGGAAAACGTGCCCTGGAGGCCGCGAACCACGCTCGCCCCGGTCGGAGAAATCGTCAGCGTTGGAATCGAGGGCGCCAGAATGTCGTAGCTGAAGACGAGCGTCTTGACCAGCGTGCCGGCCGTCGCCGTCAGCGTTAAGGTCTGCGGACCGATCGGGGCTTGCGGGGAGACGACCGCTAATACCGTGACGGTGCCGGTCGCGCTCAAACTGGTGGGATTCAACGTTGCGCTGATGTTAGCGCTGGCGCCGGTGACAGTAAGCAACACCGGCCCGACGAATCCGGGCGCGAATGTGAGGGTCGCCGATCCTACCGGCGCCGAGCCGGGAAGGAACGACCCCTGTGCGCCGCCGCCGGCGAGCGAGAAGGAAGGATTCACGGTTACGGTCGAGGTGGCCTTCACCGAAGCGCCTGGGATCGAGGCCGTCGTTCCGGTAAAGGTGACAGTACCTGTTACCGCCGCGTTGCCAATGGTCACCGTAAAGGAAGTCGTAGCGGTTGCACCGGTAAATGTGAAAGTGCTGGGCAGGACGGTGAATCCCGTGGCCGTTCCCGGCGTCACGATGACGTCGGAAGTAAATCCGGCGTTACGAGTGAGGGTCACCAAAACACTGGCGCTTCCGCCGGCAAAACCGGTTGGGCTGGTTACCGCGAGCGTGAAGGGCACGCCGACGTTCAACGTGGTGGAACCGCTGACCGTGATCGTGCCGCCCGCCGCCACGCCGCTAAAGTTCAGCGACCCGGTGGTTGCGTTCGCGCCTACGGTCACGGTAAATGCCGCGGTGGTGGATCCCGCGGGCACGGTCACGGTGGGCGGCGAGAGAGTGACACCCGCCGGACCCGATCCGGCCGAAACGACCACATCGCCCGCAAAGGGGGCAATGCGATTCACGTTCACGGTGAGCGTGGCAGTTCCTCCCGGCACTCCTACAACGCTGGAAGCGGAAAGCGTAAAGCCTGCCACCTTGGTTACGGCAACCGTGGCGGAACTGGTCTGCGTCCCGGAGGTGCCGGTAAACGTAACCGAACCGGAAGCTGCTGTCGCCGTCACCGTAAACGTCCCGGAAGTGCCGGCCGTCACGCTGGCGGGACCGGTCGCTGTGGCCCCGCTGCCGGAGACGCTGATCGGCACCGGCCCGCTGAATCCGTTGGTACCCGTCACGGTCACCTGAACGGTTCCAGACGATCCGTCCAAAAGCGAGAGGGTCGGGCTCGATACGGTAACCGTAAAGGTCCCGAGAGAGATCACGTTGACCGTAACTGTCGCGGAGCGGGTGAGAGCTCCGCCTGTGCCTACCACCGTGAAGGAGTACGGACCCGGTGAGAGGTTGGCCGCCGCAGATACAGTGAAGGTTGCAGAGCCGCCGGAGTTCACCGGTCCGCCGCCCGTGACGGTCAGACCGGGAGGCACGCCAGTGGCGGTCACCGACACCGGGATGGAAGCGCCGGCAACCAGTCCAATCGGTACAGTGACGGTCACGCTACCGCCTGGACTCACGTTGACGGAGGCCGGACCGACGCTAAAGTCGGAGGGCGTGTTCTGGATATCGATCACAAAGGGCACCGGCATGCTAAATCCGCCGACACCGATCGTGAAGTTAAAGGTCTGCGGAACCTGCGCTCCATTCCGGCTGGCGGGCGTGACCTGCGGGCCGCTGGCCGTGATGGTGAAGGTCGCCGGCAGAATATTCGGACCGACGCCATTCAGCGTGATGGATGAGGGCGTGAACGTAACTCCAGGGATGGTCGGCGGGGTCACGACGGCCTGACCCGAGAACCCGGCCGCGAAGGGCACGTTGATCGTAAACGTAGTGGGCACGCCGGGAACCAATACGAGCGGTGTCGTGAAGGGCGGAATCGTTACGATCGGCGCCGTGCGGTTTACAAAAATGGTCGTACTCGCCGGCGTGCCGCCCGAGGGCGTGGCGGTCACACCAACTTGCGCCGCGCCGGTAGTATTCCCCGTCGCGGAGAGCGTGATCGTCGCGTTGCCGTTTGAAAGAGCGCCGGCGGTGGCTGTGACACCGGCCGGAGGCGCAGTCGCGAGAGCCACTTGTCCGTTGAAACCCGTCAGCGTGACGGTGCTGGTAGCGCTGGGCCCGCCCAGGAACAGATTGACAGGGCTGGCCTGCGAATCGCCCGCTCCTATCACCCCGAAGACGCTGAGTGAAATCGCGCCTGTCTTGGAGAGTGCCGTGGGTCCCGTGCCGCTCGTTGCGGTGAACGGAATGGTCGCCGCACCGGTCTGCGCGGTTGCGAGGGCGCTGACCGTGACGTTGGTCGTCACCTTGTCAACACCGCCCGGAATGGCGACGGTCGTGGAAGAAGGCGTCACCGTGAAGCCGGTGGCGTTGGCAAAGTTCAAATTCACGTTCCCGACAAATCCGTTATGCGGAATGATCGTTATCGGAATGGTCGAGGTTGCGCCCCGCGCCAGCAGGACGGTGTTATTCGGCGAGACCTCGAAGTCGGCCGTGGGAATCGGAGTTCCCTGTCCTCCCGGTCCGCCGGTCGGCGGCGTTCCGCTCGATCCGGGATTGTTGGTTCCGGGGATGCCGACAGCTCCAGCCGATCCAGGCGAGCCTTGGGGAACAGCGGAGACTTTCCATTCCCGGTTTCCGCCCTTGCCCTCGAGGTCGAAAGTAAAGGTGAGCTGCTCGTGAACGGTCAGGGTCTGTGGTTGAACCGTGAAGTCGACCCCGCTGACGTTAGTCGCCGTCACCTTTTGGCTCGCGGGGTTGAAGGCAAATCCGCTGCGCAGCGGCGTCACGGTGCAGGGCGAGGCAACGGAACAGGTTCCGTTGGGAATGTTCTGGAAGCTGTAGGCCGGGGAAGTGTTGCTGGTCTGCACCGCCACTTGGAAGTTCTGAGCCGAGAGAACAACGAACGCGGCGACTGCGCCGGCCG